>CAUJKL010000130.1 GCA_963204995.1 Planctomycetota bacterium
TTGATTTCGTCGTTGCCGGCATCCGCGCTGGCACGCTTGGCGATGATCTTCGCTTGCTCGATGACGAAGTCGCTGTTCATCAAATTGAGCGCCTGCAGCGGTGTCGTAGAGACGGGACGCTTGGCGCTGACCTGGCCACAGTCAGGAAAATCGAAGGCCGTAAACATTTGGTCGTCGACGCGCCGCATTCGTTCCTGATAGATCATCCGTCGCCATGTTTCCGGCCCGTGATTATTGAGCACCTCCCACTGGGCGTAGGTTTCTTTCACGTTGTGAATACGGTAACTGCGACCGCCGATCGTCTCATCAAGCGATCCGGATGCCCGCAGGATCGAATCGCGAATCACTTCCGCCTCGACACGCTTCGGTGGGAACCGCCAGAGAAGAGCGGAGTCCGCGTCTTTGGCAAGGCCTTCTTCGCGAGGCAAGCTCGACTGCCGGAACGCAGCGGACAGAACCATTAGTCGAATCATGTGCTTTATCGACCAGGGGTTCGTGGGGTCAGCTTCCAGCTTGCCGTCGCGCGGATCCGCAGGCTGAAAGCCTACGCCACTGGGCTGCATGAACTCCGCAGCCAGCCAGTCGAGCAGTTGTCGATGTGTTGGAACCGCACCGGCACTGCCAAAGTCGCTGGTCGTCGTCACGATACCGCTGCCGAAGACGTGGTGCCAGATGCGGTTGACCATGACGCGCGACGTCAAGGGATTCTCGTTGTTGGTGATCCACTTGGCGAACTCGGAACGACGCTTTGATCCGGCAGCCTCCGAGGTTAGTCCCAGGTCGCCACCAAAGATCGCGGGACCGGCTGGTATGACTTCGTCGCGTGGGCTTTCCGGACTGCCACGAAGCAAGACATGAGTGACCGCGGGTTTAACAAACCGACCAACAAAGCTAGGCCGCGGTTCTTCTTCGGCTAAGGCTTCGATCGAGTCGACAATCTTTTGCATCGCAGCCGCGCGCTCGGGCAGTTTCTTGTTCAGCTCATTCTCAATCCACCAACTACCGGCCAACGGTTTCCACTCGCCGTCGGGCGCGAGCATTTCGATTTGAAACTCCTGAAAGGCAAGTTTAGGTTTCTGAGTGAGATAGTCCGTGTCATAGAAGTACTCGCGGTTGGTACTCAGCCGCACACGACTGACTTTCTGTGGTGCGGTGAAATCGAAGCGTACCCACGGCCGTTCCTGGGAACTCTTGGGCACATTCGTCCGCCACGCCATCGTACCGAACTCGCCATCGTTGACGCGACGGATCGGGTTGCGGCCCTCCGTCCCCATTTCCTCGAAGCCGGAGACTTTCGTACCGCGGTCCTCGTGGGCCAGGTTGTCGCGCGGATTATCCGGGCCAAAGACTTCGATTTCGTCCAGGCCGACTGAGTTTGATTGGAACAGGATGCGAACCGCCATCGTTTCAGCGGGTTTAAAGAGCGCCTCCTTGTAAGCTCCCCAATCTTCGATCCAGGGTCCACTTGAGCTGACGATTTCTCGCTGTTCGACGATTTCGCTCCACAACGCATCGCCTCGTTGCCGCCGCGGGTGATCGGCCGAGAATTCCGGAAAGCGGCTGCCGAATTCGATGTCTTGGAACACGCCGGTCATCGAGTAGTAGTCCTTGATCGTAATCGGATCGAACTTGTGATTGTGACATCGGGCACATCCGATCGTGACGCCCATGATCGCAGCACCGACCGTTTGCATGATCTCGTCCATGCGATCGGCTCTCGCTTGACGGATGGCGGCGGGTTCTCGACCGACGGTGGCCGCGGGCACATGCGGCCCGGCCACCAGGAAACCTGTGGCCTCGCCCATCCCCAACGAGTCGCCCGCAATCTGCTCGCGCACGAACTGGTCGTATGGTTTATCTTCGTTGAACGAGCGCACGACATAGTCGCGATAGATCCAGGCGTTCTTGCGATAGAGGTTTGCTTCCGACCCGTTCGTTTCGGCCCAGCGAATTACGTCCAGCCAATGCTGCGCCCAACGTTCGCCGAAGTGGGGCGAATTGAGCAATCGATCAACGAGACCCGCATAGGCGCTCTCGGAATCTTTGGCATAGGCATCGAGAAAGTCTGTCGTCTCTTCCGCCGTCGGTGTAATTCCTGTGAGGATGATAGATGTGCGGCGGATCAACGATCGAGGATCGGTCGGTTCGGAAAAGCTCAGATCATCTTTAGCGAGTCGGTCCAACAGAAAGGCATCGATTGGATTCGTGGGGTAAGCCTCCAGCTTGCCATCCGGATCATTCGCAGGCTGGAAGCCTACGCCACGCTTCGGAACCTCGGGACGAACAACGGGCTGAAATGACCAATGATCGGTCTTCTCCACAGCAACCGCGTCCATCTGGCCGGGCCAGACGGCTCCTTCCTTGATCCAGCGAGTTAACAGATCGATCTCTTCGCTGGGGAGCTTGTCTTCGTCCGGCGGCATCTTGACTTCGGGGTCCAGATGATTCACGACGTCGATCAGATAACTCTTCTCGGGCTTGCCGGGCACGATAGCGGCCGATCCGGAATCTCCGCCAAGCAGCATGTTCGCGCGACGATCGAGGCGCAGGCCCGATTCCTGTTCTTCCTCGCCGTGACAGTACCAGCACCGCTCTTCCAGAATGGGCGCGATGTCGCGAGTGAAATCGATGTCTTCAGTTCGAGACGGACGCGGCAGTAGAAGCAGAAAAGCAGTGAGTACAAGGCAGCATCGCGCCTTCGAAGGTGAAATAGTATCCAAATCGACCTCCGTTTCCGCTGGGTGAAGGTGATCCTTTACGAATCCCACCACGTCCGAGCGTCGACGAACTCAGCTTGCAAGTTGCTTCCGCATTGTCGCGCGGGCTGCTTCGAGGGCCTCGCCGAGCTTCGCAGGATCTTTGCCGCCTGCTTGAGCCAAGTCCGGCTTACCGCCGCCTCCACCGCCGACTACTGGAGCTACTTCCTTCACCCAATCACCAGCGCTCAGACCGCGTTCCACCAAATCGCGGCTGACACCGGCAACCAGAACGACCTTGGAATCTCCGGCTGCTGTGGCGAGAAAGATCGCATTCGAGCCGCCCTTCTTGCGAATCTGATCGATCAGCTGTCGCATCAGATTCGGATTGGCACCGGCGGTTTCGGCAACGATCAGGTTCGTGCCACCCACCGTTTCCGCCTGTTCCAGCAACGCATCGGCCGAGAGCACACCGGATTCAGCCATTTGTTCGAGTTGAGCGGTTAGCTCGACAACATCTTTTTGTAACGCGGCAATTCGGTCGGGCACATCAAGCGGTGCGATGTTCAATAGACGAGCTGACTCGTGCAAGGCCGCCTTGATCTCCGCGTATGTCGGGTCGGCAGTTGACTGCTTCTTTGCCTTGGCTGGCTTAGCATCGTCGTCGCTCTTCTTCGCGCCTGACACAAGCTGTTTCTTGAGGTCACGTACTTGCTGTGCCAGAGCGCGAATCGATTCGGGCACGGAGACGAGGCTCACACCCAAAAGCTTCGCTGCACTGGTCAACGTCGCTCGAGTCTCCTCCGCATGCTGCTTCGCTCGTTCACCGGTGAAAGCAATCACTCGCCGAGTGCCTGCCGACACGCCTTCTTCTGTAATGATCTCGAAGGGGCCGACTTCGCTGGTGTTATCGAGATGAATGCCGCCGCACAGCTCCTTGCTGAATTCGCCCATCGAAACCATGCGCACCGGGTCTGGATACTTCTCGCCGAATAACATCATGGCTCCCTGTTCGCGAGCCTTGGCCAGCGGCAGCGTTCGCGCGGTGATCGGCGCGGCCAACGCCACGCTCTCGATCGAATCGTGCTCGATAGCCTGCAACTGCTCGGCGCTGACCGGGGCGAGGTTCGTGAAGTCGAACCGCAGCCAGTCTCGATCGACTTTCGAACCTTGTTGTTGAGCGTGCGAGCCCAGGTTCTTTTGCAACGCGTGGTGCAGGATGTGGGTCGCCGAGTGCGCCCGCCGAATCCCTTGCCGTCGAGCGACGTCGACGCGCGCCGTTACCGGCACTCCCGTGCGCAACTCGCCTTGCATCAGATGCCCGTGGTGCAGGATCAAACCGGCGTCACGCTGTGTGTCGGTGACTTGAAAGCGGAATCCTTCGCCGACGATTTCGCCGGTGTCGCCAACTTGACCGCCCGACTCGCCGTAAAAAGGCGTGCGGTCGAGCACGAGAGTCACCGTCTCGTCGTGTCCCACTTCCTGCAGGTGATCGCACAACTGCTCTTGCGCGACGATGAACTTCAGCTCGGCCTCTGCTTCAGTCGCTTCGTAGCCTAAGAACTCGACGTGATGCAGCACTTTCTTGATCGCATCGACGGGCCCTCGGTCGCCCATGACGGTGTGCGCGACTTTGCCAGACACTTCACCGTGTGCCGCCATCGCCTTGCGATAGCCGTCCCAATCGAAGGCCAGATTGTTTTCTGCCGCCATCGTTTCAAAGACTTCGGGCGGAACGCCATTCGTCTGATACAGGTCGGCTGCTTCCGCACCGTCAACCGTCGTATGATTGCCGGCTTGCATTTCCGCGAAGATCTTTTCGATTCGTGCGAGGCCAGCGTCGATCGTCCCGAAGAAGTTGGATTCTTCGTTCTTGATCACCTCGGCAACGCGATCGGCCGTCTGTGTCAAATCTGGGTAGGCCGACTTCATCTGCTCGACGACTGCTGGCACGATCTTGCACAGGAACGGATCGCGCAACCCCATTTGATGTCCATCGAGCACCGCTCGCCGCAGCAACCGACGGATGACGTATTTTTCCTTTTGCGCGCCGGGATAGACGTTCTCATGCACGGCCATCGTGCAGGCGCGAATGTGATCCGTGATTCGACGCAACCTGCGACCCGTGTCGGAATCGAACACGTACTTCGTGCCGACGACCTCCGCAGCCGCCTCGACGATCGGTCGCAAGATATCGATGTGATAGTTGGTCTGCACGCCCTGCAGCACCGACGCGGCGCGTTCGAGTCCCATCCCTGTATCGATGTTTTTACTAGGCAGAGAACGAAGGTTGTCGGGAGGCTCGCCGACACGATTGAACTGCGTGAACACGAGATTCCAGATCTCGACGGTGTCACCAAAGTCGTCGCGATAGAAAATCTCGCTGCACGGACCGCACACGCCATCGGGACCATCCGTCGGCGCTCCGGCTGGCCAGAAGTTATCATGCTCGCCCAGGCGTTCAATCCGGTTGGCACTTAAACCGACATCCCGTTGCCAGATTCCAGCGGCTTCGTCATCGTCGAGATAAACCGTGACCGTCAATCGTGCCGGATCGATCCCCAGCCACTTTTTCTCCGTCAAGAACTCCCAGGCCCAATTGATCGCTTCGCGTTTGAAGTAATCGCCGAAGCTGAAGTTACCCAGCATCTCGAAGAACGTGTGGTGGTACGCCGTTCGCCCAACGTTGTCGATATCGCCCGTGCGGAGGCACTTCTGACAAGTGGTGGCTTTTGTGAAGTCCAATTTCACTTTGCCAAGAAAGTGGTCCTTGAACTGGTTCATCCCGGCGGGCGTGAACAGAACCGAGGGATCCCAGGTCGGAACCAGGACGTCGCTCGGGCAACGAGTGTGTCCCTTCGATTCAAAAAACGTGAGGTACTTTTCGCGTATTTCGTCAGTCTTCATGTTGTATCACAAGCGTTGTCGGGGAGGAACTTTCGGTAGCGACGCTCGCCAGAAGATGGGTGGCAACGACTTCGAGACACCTGCTTCTTTCGCTCGCACTATGATAGCGACGCGTCCAAGTTAGGGCGAGACGGTTCGCTGAGTGATGTCCATGCCGTTCGTGGTGACATGCAGCGTTACATCGCCACTCGCAGCGCGAATGGATTCGGCAAACTCGGTCGGCGTCGTGACCTTCGAATCACCGACGTGGGTAACGAAATCACCGCTTCGTATCCCAGCTCGCCAAGCGGGCGAGTCTTGAACGACCTCCACCACGTAGAGACTGTCGGCCGGTGGACGCTCGACCGGCTGTGCGAACGCTGGTGAAGCGGTCGCATAATCGATGACGAGTCCTCGCCACGTCGGCGCGACAGCGGTAACAACTGCCTTGCGGGCGGTATTCACATATTTCTTGCTGACCGTGACCGGGATTTCGATTGCCGCCGCATCAGGGTTCGTGATGTTTCCGCGAACGATTCGCAGTTGCGTTGTGGTATCGGGGCTAAGGACACCAATCCGCCAGAAGAGATCGCCTTCGTCAAAGACCGGCTTGCCACCGATGTGGGTTACGATGTCATCGGGTTGCAATCCCGCACGAGCAGCAGGCGTTCCGTCCATGACGGAGACCAGTCGCGCGCCGTGAAACCCCTGCTGGCGGAGTGCCACGTTCAACGTCTCAGGGCCGACCCCCAAGAATCCAAACTCGGGAGTCTTGCCGCTCTTCAACGCGTCGACAATCCGCCGAAAATCTTCGTCGACTGGAATCGCCAACCCAACGGCCGTCTCGGCGTTCACCGAGGCCGTATATGAAGTCGCCAAGCCGATCATTTCGCCGTCGAGATTTAGTAACGCACCGCCGCTGTAACCGAAGTCCAGCGTGGCGTCGATCTGTAGAAGCGTTCCGTAATGGTGCAATGTCTCGCGTCCAAGCGGTTCGGTCGAACGACTGGGCGTGGGCGGAGCACGTCGCGTTAGGTTCGACACGATTCCCCAACTGGCACTCGCGTTCCCATCGCGGGCGATGGCGGAAGGATTACCCAAGGCAGCCACAATCTGTCCTTTGCGTATCGACGCGGCATCGCCAAACTTGATCGGCGTAAAGCTGTCGCCTTCGATCTTCAACACGGCCAGATCGTACCAAGGAGCTGTCGCAACAATGGTGGCAACAAAGGGCCGCTTCTGCTGCCAGACATAATAGCTTGATGTGCTGACGTCGCCGAGAACATCAAGCGTCGTCAGAATCAGCCCGTTTTCGTCGACAATGACGCCCGCGCCGAAATCACTCGGCACGAAATCCGGCGAGGTTGGATCGAGGCTTTCGCGCGCCGCTCCAAACGGGAAACGCATTGCGACGGCTGGGTCTTGTGCGTCTTTGCGAACTCGCGTGATCGCTACGACCGAAGACTCGCCGATCGCTACGGCCTTGACCAGCAGTTCTTGCAGCGCCGCAGCAACTTGCGCCGCGTCTGGTTCAGCGGCCTGCCCCTGACTCGCACACAAAATCAAGAGGCCAAACAGCGTGTAGCGTCGCGGTGCCGATCTACTCACTGTCGTCGGAGACCTCACCAGCTTCTGTCGTGTCATCGGGATCGG
Source organism: Planctomycetota bacterium (assembly GCA_963204995.1). Classification (GTDB taxonomy): domain Bacteria; phylum Planctomycetota; class Planctomycetia; order Pirellulales; family Pirellulaceae. The sequence goes on from CAUJKL010000130.1 coordinate 7,236, forward strand.
CGGCAATGGCAACCGAACCGAAGCCAACAACTGACATCACTTTGCCAGCGATTTCTTCGGTCATCTCCTTGTTCTCGACCAGGAACGCGCGGGCCTTCTCTTTTCCTTGTCCGAGGTGCGTTTCGCCGTACTTGAACCAAGCACCGCTTCTAGCGACCACATTGTGAGTGACTGCAAGATCCAAAATATCACCCTCGTAGCTAATTCCGTTGGAGTGCATCATGTCGAACTCGGCAACCCGGAACGGCGGCGCGACTTTGTTCTTGACGATCTTTGTCCGCACGCGTTGGCCCACGACTTCTTCACCATCTTTCAAGGTGCCAATCCGACGGACATCGATGCGGCACGAACTATAGAACTTCAATGCACGACCGCCTGGAGTCGTTTCGGG
>CAUJKL010000131.1 GCA_963204995.1 Planctomycetota bacterium
CGCTGACACCGACGCACGTTGTCACATCAAAAAGGACCGGCTCGCGCCGGTCCTTCTTCTTTGGAACCGTTGACACCCCCTCTCAGCGTGTGCGCAATCGAAATGAGCGAAAACGATTCATCGAATCTGAACGGCCGCAGCGAACGCGAACGCTTGTGTCGGCGTCCGCTGCGGCCGCCACGGCTTTGCCGAGCAGCTTATTTGCGCCGGCTTCACCCGTGGCGACCGCAAAGTCATTGCCATCGTCCCAGTAAACCTTGTCTCCAAATGCGAACGTGACGCCCACGCCATCTTCCTTCGCAACGTCGAAGACGCCGGTCACAGCCAGTGCGCCAACTCGTTAGCTGCGATGTCGAGCTTGGCGATCCCGACAAGGTCACTTTGCACGACCACCACGCGGCGGCCACGTCGGCTCTGGGTATGTCGTCGATCGCGTCACCCCTGTGAACAAATTCTGCTTGTGCCATATCAGTTTCCAGTTTGAAGTGTTCAGTTTTCAGGATTGGCGTTCAGCGTTCAGCTACTGAAAACTGGCAACTGAACACCGAGAACTACGTCCCTTACGCCGCGCCCTTCACTTTGACCGCGCCGCGATAGTCCTGCTCCTTAATGCCAACGTCGATGTAGCCGCGGAAGCCCATGCCAAGCATGTTCGGCGGCGCTTCGACTCGCTCGATGATCGGCGTGCGACGAGCGTTCAGGAACACGATCTCAAACGCGGCCAGCACTTGCGGATTGGCGAACAGGTACCAGGCCTTCGCACTCGATCCGCTGTAATAGCTGTCGGACAGGTGCGGCGGCGAGACGATGCGGTACTTGTTACGGTGCGGGTTGTCGACCGGGATCTTGGTCGGACTCCCCTGTGCATCGATCACCAACTGGGCCGAACCCAGCAACAGCTCGGCGTCGGTTTCAACTTCCACCGGGACCAGCAAAATCTCCGGCCGAATTTTGATCGGCTTTTGATCTTTCGCCTTGGTGCCGGGGCCCGCCTTCTGCTTGCGGAACTGCGTCTTGGCCTGCGTCAGCGAGTCTGGTCCGAACGCCGTATCGACGCCCGTCAGATAGTTGCTGTTGCCGGTCGAGAAGAAGCTTCCCGGATTGGACAGCAGCAGTTTGAAGAACAGATCGTCGATCAGCTCGTCACCGCTGCGACCCATCTGTCGCGTGATGTCCAGGAACGCATCCAAGTCATCGTTGATGATGTCCTGGCGGGTCAGCATCAGGATCTGGCCGTACGTCTCGGCTTTGTTTGAGTACTTCTGTTCCCCGAGCTTCCCGTGCTTCAATTCGCCGTCCGGCGCGACCTGTTCAAAGCCACCGGTGCCTAGCAAGCGATATCGACTGACTTCTTTGAAGTCAGCAACGGAGCCAATAGCGCACTGCCACGAGAATTGCCTCCACTGGTATACATTCGCGGGAAGTGGGGAAAGCGACGACTTGGAAGGCCGAATCGCAAGGAATTGCGATAAGAATACACAGTCGGCTTCGTTCGAGCGAAAGAAGAAAGTTGGCTAAAGACCACAGCTGCCGGAGATGTTAAGATGTTGAAGTTGTGAGCCACTGTCGTGTTTGTGGGCTCAGGTTCCCGTTCAAGAGTCACCACCTTTGCGAGCGGACGCCCGTGACAAGAATCTCAAGGATCGCCGATGGAATCGAGGAATGGCTCTGTAAGGAGTACAATGGCATTCCCATGTTCGCGTTTGTGTTCGTAGGTATCCTGGCTGGCACCCCATTAGTGCTTGGATTGCTTGCGATTAAGCCTGAACAGCCCAAGCTTGATCCGCCGCCACATCCGAACTTGCTGGTGGAACGCTTCAACGAACCAGCGAAGGTCGTTTCGAAGCAAAACGAACCGGAGCAACCGCTGCCCCCAGCTGATATCGACGCTTTTTTGGCGGGCAAGTGGCGCGTAAGTTCGATTCAGGGAACCCCACCGAGCAACGCACTTGCACCGGAGGCTCTTACATTTAACAGAAACGAAGTGCTAGTAGAGAGTGGCGAGACCGGGCGCCAGAAGTTGAGGTACTCACTCACAGATCATGCGGCAATGAGTTATGCAATCGACTTCATGACGGGAGAAGCCCCCGATTCGCAAGCATCTTACGCCCTCCTCCAAGTCACGGATAGCAATAGCTTCAACTTGTACATTGGCAGGGACGAAACGCTCCGCCCCGAATCCATCGCGTCGAACGCAGAGGAGTCCGCGGAGACCATACGGTTGCATTGCACGCGAGTGGTTGAACGATAAACGCTACTTGACCTCGTAACTGACTTCAATGGCTGGGAGATTTACCTCAGTTGATTGCTGCTGAACATCCAGCCGTAGTTCTCCTTCGGTCTTCGACTCATTGACCGCAAATTGCAGGAGTCCAGCGCCAACGAGTTCGTTCCCCGTAGTTGTATCGTAATCTAAGACTTCTAGGATCAACCGACCGTTCTCGGTGAAATCGAATTCCCACGCAAGATTGCCAAGACTCGGATTCGAATCGTTTGTGAACGCGCCCGACTTATACTCACGATCTGCATAGGAAGCGACAACTATGGGATCGCACTTTGTACTCTTTCCAAATCCGTAGTCGGTATCTGGCAAGCCCTTGATGGATATGCTTCGAATTACAAGTTTCCTTTGAACGGGTTTCTCTGCCACGCGTGTCAGCAAAGTTTTATAGTTGCCACGCTGTGCCCACTGACGAAGCTGCCGCAATCGCTCAGGCACGAATGGGTGAGTTTTGCTTATGCCCTGAAGCTTGCGAATCACAGCAACGAACGGTTCATTTACTTCGAAGTCGGTCACCACTTCTAGATACTTGTCGACATCGACGTCGTTGTGGGTGCCGTGGAGGAGACGGGTCAGTGCTTGCTCTGCTACCTTCTGGGCGTGTTCTGGATTCTTGTCAGACGCCCCAACACAGAGTAAGCCAGCACGATCGCACGACAATTCCGAGGCACGATGCCAGTACAATAATTCGTAAACCAGAAACGGCGCGATGTATTTTTCCTTAAAGCCATGCTCGGCGTCGTCGCCCAAAATGGCATTAAGAAAGACGTGCGCAACAACGTGTGCACGGATATGGTTGCACTTCAGATGGCCGAGTTCGTGCCCGACGATGAATCTGAATTCCTCGGGCTTGTCCTTATAGAGACTATACAGTCGCTGGTTTATAACCATGTAGTACGGTGCCTTTACACCGGTAACATAGGCATTAAGTTCCGCTGTTGGGTCAATGAAGACGTGAGGTGCGTCGATCTCAAGAATACCCGCGCACTCATCGACTGTCTTCTGAATATCTGCGAAAGCCGCTTGGTCGCGGATGGGGAACCGTTGGTTTAGCATGTCAGCAACAGTCTTGGCATTAAATGCCCGAACTCCGAGGCTCGCGAGTTTTCCTACAACGGGCCAATCTTCAACTCTGTTCCCTTCCGTAAGCGATCCGAGGTAACGACAATGCAATAGATCGACATCTGTCATCAAGTCGTATTTGCTTACATACTTCGGAAAGATGCGAACCGTAGTGTCAGAGTTTGGCGAACGCTTGGGGAATAGTAACTGTGCGTCCACATCTCGCGTCGAAAGGGCACACGCCAGCACCATGCAAATAACGAGGGTTTTCCTGCTTCTAATCATGAAGGTCGCTCCCGCTTCGGTACACTCAGAAACCGCAGTACGCGGAGGCGATTATCTCGCAGTAGCGGCTGCATTGCAAGCATTTTTTGGTT
>CAUJKL010000132.1 GCA_963204995.1 Planctomycetota bacterium
GCGGTTGATACCGCGAGAAAATATGCCGCACGCAACATACCATTGCTGGCCGAGGCCGTTCGGCAGGGCTATCACGTCGTCACGACCGAGCCTTCGGCGACTTTGTGTCTAACGCATGAGTATCCGAACATTTTGGATGACGACGACGTGCGGCTCGTTGCCAAGAACACCTCCGACGCTTGTGATTATCTTTGGAAGATGCATCAGGCAGGAAACCTCGAACTTGATTTCAGGCCAGTCAATGCAATCGTCGGTTACCACTTGCCTTGCCACATGCGCGCTCTGGAAGTTGGTTCGCCAGGCGAAAATCTGCTCCGACTCGTCCCCGGCATCTCGCTGAAGCGGATTGAAAAGGGTTGCTCCGGGATGGCGGGCACTTTCGGCCTGAAGCGGGCCAACTATCGAAGCAGCTTACGCGCCGGCTGGGGCGTCATTTCGGCACTTCGCGATCCCGTAATTCAAGTTGGTGCAACAGAGTGTAGCGCGTGTAAGATTCAAATGGAACAAGGTACAACGAAACCCACGATTCATCCGTTAAAACTGCTCGCGCTGTCCTATGGCTTGATGCCCGAGCTGGGAAGATTGCTCACGACGCGCGGCGAGGAGTTGATCGTCACATGAAGGTCGAAGTCAAACTGTTTGCCGTCGCCAAGCAACTCGCCGGGGCCGAAGCGATCTCGATCGAGTTGCCTGCCGCTGCAACCGTCCAGGATTTACGCAATGGGATTGCCGCACAACACACCGAGTTGCAAGACATAATCGCTCGCGCGATGATAGCGATCAACGCCGAGTACGTCAGCAACGCGGCGAGTGTCCCCGACAACTGTGAAATTGCCTTGATTCCGCCTGTTTCGGGCGGATAATGCCAAACATGATCGAGCTCATCGAACAACCGATCGACTCCGCCGAAGTGCTTCGCCGCGTCAGTTCGACGCAAGCCGGGGCCGTCGTCCTATTCCTGGGGACAACACGCGAGTTCACCCGCGGGCGGCGGACAATATCGCTAAACTATGAGTGCTACGCCGAGATGGCGGAAAAAAAACTTGCCGAACTTGATGCGGAAGCACAACGGCGGTGGCCACTCGTCGCGACGGCGATCGTCCATCGTACCGGCCACTTAGGGCTCGGTGAGGCCAGCGTGGCGATCGCAGTTAGCTCGGCACATCGGCAAGATGCGTTCGAGGCTGGGAAGTGGCTCATTGACACGCTGAAGGAGGTTGTGCCAATCTGGAAGCAGGAGAATTGGGCCGATGGCACGAGTGAGTGGGTCCATCCCGGTATGGAGACACAACCGACAAAACAACCGATCGAGGAAGCCGAATGACTAATTCGAGAATACTCGTCGATTCATTGGGACGCGTCCACAATAACTTGCGGATCAGCGTCACGGATCGCTGTAACATTCGCTGCTTCTACTGCATGCCGAATGACAATGTTCAGTTCAAGCCGCGAGCCGAGATCCTGACATTTGAGGAAATCGCTCGTTTCACGCGCGTTGCCGCGTCTTTAGGAGTCAATAAACTACGGCTCACCGGCGGAGAGCCACTAGTCCGCGCAGACTTGCCAGCCTTGGTCGGCGAACTCGCATCCGTGCCTGGCATTCGCGACATTGCCATGACCACCAACGGCCTGCTGCTCGCCGATCACGTCGATGCGTTAAAGCGAGCTGGCTTGAAGCGATTGAATATCAGTCTCGATGGACTTCGTGAAGAGACATTCCAACGCATCTCGCGACGTTCGGGACTCGATCGTGTGCTCGAAGGGATCTTCGCCGCTCAGCGAGTTGGTTTCGAGAAGATTCGGCTCAACGCCGTTGCAATTCGGGGAATTACGGATGACGAGATTGTGCCGCTCGGCGAGTTTGCCCGGCAGCACGGACTGGAACTTCGTTTCATCGAATTCATGCCTCTCGATGCGGAGAACAGTTGGGAGAACGATCAAGTGCTTTCGGGCAGCGAGATTCGAGAGGCCCTTGAGAACGCGTTCGGGGCGTTGCTCCCCATCGAAAGAAGAGATCCGAGCCAGCCCGCGACGGATTATCGTTTCGAGGATGGTATCGGCGTGATCGGCTTCATCAACCCGGTAACACAACCGTTTTGCAGCGATTGTAATCGCCTGCGGATCACCGCCGACGGCAAGATTCGCAACTGTCTGTTCTCGATCGCCGAGTGGGACGCGAGGCAAGTCATGCGGAGCGGCGGTAGCGACGAACAACTCGTCGAGTTGCTGCACGACTGTATCCTTGCAAAGAAACCCGGCCACGGTATCGACTCGCCCGACTTTGTGAGACCCGACCGAGCGATGTACCAAATAGGCGGCTGAGTTCACGGTTCCAGATTGACCGGATTCCCATCGTGTCGATTGCCCAAGTTTTTAAAGACCGTCGCGTCGATCGTATGGCTGATCAACCGCGTCGAACCATCGGCCAGCGCAAAGTGGCAGCCGCCTGAGTGGGCACTGCCAAAGTGTTGGATGTCATCCGTCTCGCCGTCTTTGCTGGGCGGTTCGTCAGTCCAGCGGCGATTGTCAGCGTCGTCGCCCAGATAAGCAGGTTGATCGTCGCCCAGCGACGTGCCATCGCGATACTGCAAACGCGACAGATACTTTTCGCCGACCATCGCGGTATTGCTGGTTCCGTCGGTCACCTCCGCCATGCGAATCGTTGTCAGCACATAGCTGATCCCGGTGGCGGTGCGCCACGGCGGCCACGCGTAAGACTGCAGGTCGCTAGCGGTCATGCTAGGTGGACCCGATGGCGTGTTGATAATGGCGTCTCCCGCACACACCGCATAATCAGTCCGCGCCGCCTCTGTCACGGGATCGGTGTTACGGATCGGCGGCAGACCGGCTCCGACAGGATAATTTCGCGCGGCACGGCGACTCGGACAATAAAACACTTCCACTGGCGTCTGCAACAGTTGTGCGGTTGGTGCGCCGCCGGTCGCCAAATCGCGAGCAGCTTGCTGTTCGAGATAGGGCAGCACGTTGAAACACCAACCGCCGGGTTGTGGCTGGCCAAAGCCACGCTTCGCATCCCCCACCCACTGCCAACCCCAGCCATTGGTCGGAAAGTGCTTGTACGTGTCGTGGTGCAAGTGAAACGCCATGCCAATCTGCTTCAGATGATTCTTGCACTCCATCTTTCGCGCTGATTCGCGAGCCGCTTGAACGGCAGGAAGAATCAATGCAACCAAGATACCGATGATGGCAATGACGACAAGTAATTCAATGAGCGTGAATGCGCTGCTGAAACGGCTTTTTGCCTTGGACACGATAGCAGCGGTCGCAGGCTGTTTCCGATCATGTCTGGGAATATTCATGTGATTTCCTCGTTACTCATCGCTGTCAGATCGCTCGATGTGATATGTGTTTATCGAGTATCCTATTCGTGCAAGCGGCTCAATACTACGGAAATACGCGAACTCCTGACTGGGAGCATCTTGAATGGACCCCGGCAGATAGCCGTAGAGCCTGTTCACGCTTATCGCATACCAACCAGCCGGTGGCGGCGCGGGCATTGAACCGTTGCCTGCTGCAATTTCGTCGATTCTAAGTGGCGCCCCATCGGCGAGACCCGACCGCAGGAACCTTGCGTCCATGTCCTCGGGCGCGAAATTCCCGAAATAGCCAACGGAGATCTCGCCGACCTCCGGATGCCGATCCAGCCATCGCTGTAGATTGCACAGATCCTGCCCCCAATCAATATTACTGTCGAGAAGATGTCGATGGCCGTGCCGTGGTCCCCCGACAAGTTCATTGAAATATGACAAGCTGTGCGGATAAACGCAAATGCAACTGGCGACCAACCAAACAAAACACATTCCGACACCGACTCTTAACCATCGTCTGCCAGGAAGACAAATAACAGCGCCAGAGGACCACACGAACAGAAACGGCAAAATTGGAAGGGCGTATCGCACATGGTGACTAAAGCCGGTTTGTGAACTGATCAGAACTAAGATGGTTACGGCCGGTGCGATGAGAGCGGTCTCGTCCAGCCAACGAAACGTCATTCGTTTCGATCTGAGGCGTGCCCACGCGGCGATCGCCAGGAGGCACCACGTCGCAAGCGGCACTTTAATCGCCAGACCGTATAAGTAGTACCACCACCACCCGCGATGGCGAAATTCGCCTCGCAAATACGAAAGCCGTCTTCGTTCGAAATCCCACTTCTGAAGATCGATTCCCTTCACATAATCGTAAGGAAATGGGACAGGAATCGTCCCCAAGACCGAGGCGTGAAAGCGGTTGCCACCTCCCCACTCGCTGCCGTCGTCCCCGCGCAGCGACTTCGAAGTAAAGTCGAAGTCGCCGAGGGGCCGAAAGGAATGATCAAAGCCGTAACCAACGTTTATGATTCCAATCCCCAGTGAGATGATTGTCAGGAATTGGGCCAGTTCCCAGTAATTGCCGTTCCGATCAACGAGCCGCTTCACGATCCACATCGCAGGCCACAGTCCGAATAGCACAATCCAACTGGTCTTCGACAGTTCCGCCAGCCCCAATGCCGCGCTTGCAATAAATGCCGCTGACCATCCGGGGTTAGTTAGCCAACGCCAAAAGAAATATCCTGCCGCGATGCCGAAAGCTGCGGCCGCAACGTCGGGAGTAATCAACGCACCGTGACCTAAGATGTTTGGCGAAAAGCACCACAGCGAAGCAGCCCACACTCCGGCCGCTTGACCATACAGTGATTCTGCGAATCGATAACACATGAATGCACCAAGCAAGCTGAAAGGAATACACGCCCAGCGTGCAACGATAAACAGCCACTGGCTTCGTTCGCCGTTGGCTGCAATGAAATCGCTGCCGACTGAAAACTCCGGTCGCGCGCTTGGCGCGCTCGTCACGTTGCGCCACTCGGTTTGGGGATTGAGCAGGAGGACGGGCAAAGCAGCCATAGCTCGCACCAACGGCGGATTCACGCGGTACAGAAGAAAGCGGCCGTGTTGTAAGTGATGGATTCCCGCAGGAAGATGTGCGACTTCGTCAACCGTCGGACTCTGACGAACGGCGGACCATGCAAGCACACCGGCGTGAGCCATCAGTAACGATGCGACAATCCAAGGAACGACCTTTGGGCGAGAGATTCGTTTCGTGTCGCTCACTTGACGGGTCGGCGTTTGCAAAAACGCTTAAGCACCCACTGCCCTGCACATGCGACTGCGATTGCGGAGACAGAGGCAAGTGCCAATATTGCGGAAAGTGATGGCATTGGCTGAGAGAATACGATGGCCTGTCTGCTCCAATTAGTACGCAAGGTGCCCAGTTCAATATCTCGCAACTGACAGACGGCGGGATCGAAGACGCGGGCCAACGCCTTTGACCGATCGAGACTCACGAAAGTGACGCAGTGGCTGTTATTGATGACGAGAATAGATGGAGTTGGTAGTAACTCGATTCGATTAGCCCGGCACTCGACCACCTCGGCTTGCGGTTCATATCGACGAACCACCTCTAATAACGTCGCAATTCCCACGCCTTGCTCGCCTAGCACAAGTTGGGCGCGGATGTCTGATGGCGAAACATCATGACCACGGCTCCTAAGGCAGTACCAAGCCGCGATCGGTCCACACGCCTTTCGATTTTCTTGATATTGCGCCAAGCAAACATCTAGGTCAACCTGTGCATCACCGCCAACCTGACCATTCAGCAGCGTCAACACGGAACTTAAGTAAATCCAAGTCATCTCTAAACATCCCCACCTAAGACACAGCACTGGAGCGGCGCAATCGCACGAGTACCAAGAGTACGATCACGCCGATAACGGTCCCAATCAGTACCGCGCCCATCGAACCAATACCGTTCCTTCGCTTAACTTCCATAATGTCAGCGATATCTTCTGGTATCATTCCGCGGTGTGCCTCAAATAAATTGGCACCACCTGGACCTCGCATATCGGCCACCGCTGTACCTTCCGCAACACTGACAGAGAACTTCGCATCTGGAATTACGTCGTTGATTTCGGAAATTTCTTTCAATTCGTGTTCTACAAAGTAACCAGGCTGCCCATTCGGATTGAACACCTGATATCGCGACACTCGCGGAAGATACACGCTGTTGTACTCTCGAAAATGCTGCGAGTCGAAACGCGTGGTCACCTCCCCGGCGCGCGAACGATGCTCCACGCGAGGCAACGCATAGCCAAACTGGGGGACAATATTCACACGCAGATACCCACCCTCATCCATCAGCGAATTGATCGAGTGGAACGCGACAAAGCGGTCTTCCCTGGGAACGTCCCACTCAAGGACATGAGACTCAACTTCGTTTACAGACTCTAAACCTTTATATTTGACTTCGTCCGCATGCTCCCGTATGTACTTGATGGTCTCAGGAAACCAGATCGTGCCCGCACAGACGGGATGATAAGGCGGGCCATCGGCGTTGAGTTCCGCCTCACGTCGGATGCCTACCGTTGGAGCGACCGTGCCATCCAGTTGCGGCGGCTGTTTATACTTCACCCGCTTGCCACCGTGGTTCACTTGTTGGAGCTTCGAAGGGCCTTCGGGATACACGAGTTTCCAACTCGAATGCTGGACAAGTAACTCAACGGGCGTGGCATTTGTTCTCTCAGGGTGATCGACGAATCCTACGGTGAGTAGGTATTGAAAGCGACCGCTGACAATCGCGTCTGCTCGAGCAAGCAATCCAGCGACCAATTCGCTTTCATCGACGTCGGCTCCTGCCGCTTCATCTGCGAAGGTTGTTGTCGCAATCGCGATGGACAACAAGACCACACTGTATTTCATCATTTGAAACCCAATTTCCAACGGCCGAACTAGACGAGGAACCTAATTTCTAAAACCCTTCACCTTTCAAGGACCCGGAAAACCTCAAACTCGTTGGTCGGGATTTTTGTGAAACTGGTTCTTAGTACGCGCACGGGTGAGTAGGCTGGTCGGGACAAAGCGTGGTACCCGATAGACACTTGCAGTAAACGAGACTTTCCATGTCCTCTTCGCGACTGATTTCACAGCGTTCTTCGCCTGTGTCGCAACCACTTGACGTTTTATTTCCCGTTACAGTACACCGACCCACGAAGGTGCTGTGGTTACCCTTTCTACATACCGCTTTCGGACTTTGGTGCTGATTACAGTAAGCGCCTGGCGTAAGGCACGCATCTCCCCAGGGCAGTTCTCCAGGGTCGCAGTACACGGGGGCCGCTGCGCAGCCCGCCGGAGATCCAGGGTACGGCTGGTTACAGAGCATTTCGTCGCCATGGCTACAGCATACGTAGCCGGTTATCTCCTGGAGGGTACAATCGCCGACGACCAAGGTGCTGTGAGGGATTCGCCGAAAGGCTGTCGCATCCGTTGCGATTAACGTACCTAGCACCACGCAGATCATGCCGGCGATGATTCTGAAACACATGACTCCCGTCGTTCTTTCGTTGCTACAGGTATGAACAAGATGCGGGGAATGTTCATTCTTTTGATTCATCATGATTTCTCTTTCTCTTCCAACGGTTCGGAACGGTAGACAACATAGGGTATAGTTAATGAGTCGCCCGTAGACAGCGTCACATGAAGTGACTTCGCCGTGCCTTCCCCAATACGATCACAGTCGGCAAGATTTATATCGACGAACACTCGGTCCTTGCCTATTCGTTTAGTCCTCCAAGTGACTTTGCTTTCACAATTTACCCCGTCGATGAGCCTCGCGTCCGAAGCCTCAACGGCACTTCCAAACAAGAGGACGCGTGCGGTCCCTTTGCCATCGCTCGTCATTCGCATCATTGCGACAGACGGGACCGCTGCCAGTAACACACACTGTTTTGCAGTTGCCGGTATCATCGCCGACATTGTACGTCCGGCGAAGTCAGATCCTTTTTTCCCATCAACTCTAACTAAAAGCGAGCCGTCAATCCGTGATTTATTGAATGGCACATCACATTGAACGCGGCAACTAGCTCCGCTGTCGTCACCCTCGATATCAGAAACGCGAATCTGATCGTGATTCGAGGCGATTTGAATTGTCTTCCAATCTGCGGGAAACGGGGAGTCAAAGCGGACTTGCTTGCCTCGGACAAGATCCTCGCCATCCGCAAATACAAGCGGATTCTCCGAAGCTCGAATGCCAACCGACAATGTTGCGTGTAGGGAGTACGCCACCCGTATTTCCTTGCCGCTGGCAGATGTCCAGACGACAAGACCCGATTCGTGAACGTCTCGGTCACGTCCGACCGTGTGGACGGACATGACGACTTCTGTACTCTCGCCAGCCTGGAGTTCTCGTTTTTGAGGTACGATCTGAGTACAACCGCAACTCTTCTTAATTGCCTTATCGCTCTCCACGACAAGCCGCTCTGCCGTTTCATTCACGAACGTGAAGGCATTGCGGATCTCGTCACCGGCCAGCACAACGCCTAGATCCGCGCTAGCCGTCAAAGCGGATGTGGATTCTGGCCGGTTCAAGATTGCCACTTCTCCAGGCGGTTCTTCAGTAGAGCCGCAGCCCACCAGAAACACCGGAAAGACAACGGTCATAAAAGGCCAGAAAGCGAACTCAACCTTTCTGCCGCACGGCGGACGTAATACCCACAACAATGTCGCGAAATTCCAAAATTGCGAGACACTCCGAATTAGTTCACGATCCGGGGCCGTTCGTTCTTTGCATCCGGACTCGTTCATGGTTAGCCGATTTCCTACAGACGCTTCTGACACAGTTGAGTTTGCATCAAGCTGAGATCACCGAGCGCCCCTGTCGCTTAATTGACTTGACAAATCGTAATGGTCACACCCAATTTATGAGTACGCTCCGAAACTACAATAGTCCTTTCTCCTACTCGCGAGCGTTTTCTTCCGAGCTGAGTCGGAGAACAGGTAAGCAGAGTGCGTGGTTCGAACCGACGTCAAATCGCAAACGCAGATTGGCGAGTTGGTTCCAGACGGTCTTTGGGCTTGTGCCAACTTTATTGGCAATCTGCTTGGCAGAAAAACCCGCAATGAACAGCTCGAGGATCTGGCGTTCTCGTGGTGGAACGCTGCCGAGGACTTGGTGAGCTTTCGCCCAGCCATGCCGATCATCATCGGCCATGTGATTCCTCCCCAGCATCGGTGCTGATGAGCGATGCCCGTAGCGCAGAATCGCCCAATCAATCCGGCGATGCAATTCCGCGTGACTCAAGTGTTCGCTGTCCAAGTAGTCCTGGGCTCCGCGCTCAAGCAGCAAACGGCCGTAGTCGTGAACAAAATGCTCGTCGATTACCAGGACCGGTTGTGAATCGACTGTCCGTAGCGTCTCCTCCACCAATTCACGACTTTCGCAATGCCGGGAACACGTAATGCAAAATACGGCACAAGGCACTTCTGTCATCTTGCTCTGCGCGAACTGTTCGCTTTCGCCGTTCGAACCAATTGCGTTGACCCGTAGCCCGTCCAACAACGCAAGGACGGCGTCAATCCCTGAGTCGCTACCGCAATCGACCACCAAGATATCAGCCACGAGACCCTGCCTCTCCGCTGACCGCTGACCGCTG
>CAUJKL010000133.1 GCA_963204995.1 Planctomycetota bacterium
ACCCTTTCAGGGTTCCTCGGTGTTTTTGTTCGATGAATCCCAGGGTGCGCTGCGCGACCCTGGGCTTTGTTGTTAAAGTCCTTCGGACTGTGCTACCGGATTTCCCACAACGACAAGTACTTTGCAAACGGCGAAAGATGTAGGTAATGTCAAGGCTGTAAAGCCCCGGTCGCGAAATCAAAACACTTCTAAGCCCCGAGAGGGACGACACAATATGGTGTAATGTGTCGCCCCTGTCGGGGCTTTCAGCGACAGATATAAATAATTCCGGGGCTTTACAGCCGCGGCAGAGGTTGTGCCGACCCTCCGGGCCGAAGATAGTGTGTGTTTTCACCCCGTTCGGAAGATGTCAAAACCCCCGTGCCCTCCAATGCCTTCTAGTCGTTGAAGAGCGACCGCCTGGGAGGGCCGTTGCACGAAAAAGAAAGTCGATCATGACGGACGAACAGCAGCCCGACGCAGAATCTCCCAATCCTTATGAACAGCGGCTCAGCGAAGCGTCCGTTGAAGCGAAGGATCAAAACACCTCACGTCGTTCGGGGCGTCTCGTTCCGCCGCTGTGGGTGTGGATGGTCGTGGCCTTTACGGTGGCGATGATCATCTTGGTGCGAGTTCGCGACGTCGGTGGCGACCATGCGATCGCGAACATCTTGACGCTCATTCTAAGCTTTCTCGGTTGTTGTGCGTTCTCGTCGTGGTTTCTCTTTTTCAGCGGCTACTCGATAACGTTTCGCCTGGGTAGTTTTGCCGGCGTGATTGCTTGTATCGCTCTGTTCTTCACCGCGTTTCGCATCGAACACGTTTCGGGCGAGATGGTGCCTAGATTCCGAGCGCGTTGGGCACCGCCGGCGGACGCATTGCTGGACACTCCTGCTGAAATCGCCACCGCCGGAGACATTGATTTGACGACGACATCCGAGAAGGACTTTCCGCAGTTCTTGGGAGTTCATCGCAACGGCACCGTTCCGAATGTTCGCCTCGCGCGCACCTGGGATAGCAATCCGCCACAGCTATTGTGGCGTCAGCCGATCGGTGCGGGCTGGTCGGGCTTCGTGGCGGTCAACGGTTATGCCGTGACTATGGAGCAACGCGGCGACGAAGAACTCGTCACTTGTTACGAGATCGCAACGGGGAAACTGCTTTGGGCGCATGGCGAAAAGAACCGGCACGAAACGGTGCTCGGTGGTGTCGGCCCACGCAGCACTCCGACGATTCATGATGGCAAGGTTTATACGCTGGGGCCTTCCGGGAGCTTGCTGTGTCTTGAAGGTGCCACGGGCGAAGTGTTGTGGCACGACAACTTGCTCGATCGTTACCATGTTCCGCCCGGCGAAGACAGCAAGGCCATTGCGTGGGGACGAAGCGGTTCACCGTTGGTCGTTGATGACTTCGTCGTCATTCCGGCCGGCGGTCCGAAAGCCGGTCCTCACGTGTCGCTAGCCGCATTCAACCGGCTGACGGGAGAACTTGTTTGGGAAGCCGGTGATCGACAAGTGAGCTACGCCTCGCCGACGCTCGCGATGCTGGGCGATCGACGCCTGATTGTGAGTGTGAATGAAAACAACGTCAGCGGTCATGACGTCGCGACTGGCGCCGTGCTGTGGCAGGTCGATTGGCCCGGCAGCAGTAGCGGAAATGCAACTACTTCGCAAGCGAGCCTGCTGACCGACGGTCGAATGCTGTTATCGAAAGGCTACGGCGCGGGGGCAGCACTCTGGCGACTGACCGCTGGACAGGACGGCACGATCACAACACAAGAACTCTGGGCGAATCCTGCCGTCTTGAAGACAAAGTTCGCCAACCACGTAATCCACCAAGGTTTTGTTTACGCCCTGTCCGACGGAATTCTCGAGTGCATTGAATTTGAAAGTGGGAAGAAGCAGTGGAAGAAAGGTCGGTACGGACACGGCCAGATTCTGCTCGTCGGCGACGTGCTGCTGGTCCAAGCGGAGTCGGGTGATGTCCTCCTGGTAGAGGCGACGCCGGACAAGTTCCACGAGCTCGCAGACTTCTCAGCGATCGACGGCAAAACGTGGAACAATCTCTGTCTGTACGGCGATCTCTTGCTCGTTCGCAATGCCGAAGAGGCCGCCTGCTATCGACTGCCGACAGCGAACTGAGTCGTAGTCGTCCGATTACTGCGCAAGCAGCCAATCCTCCAAGATGATCTGCTTGATCACCGGGGCGCGAAGCAGCGCCGTTCGCTCTGGCAACAAACGCTTGATCCACGGATGATCGACGACCGAAGTCAGCGCTCGCATACCGATCTTGCACTTCGTTTCGGCTTCGACGTTTTCTTTCAGACGCGTAAAGGTCGCGGGTATGATATTCGGCTCGGGCCCCACATGAATCACCGTATCGACTCCCGATCGCAGTAATTCATAGACAACGTCCCACAGTAACTGTGGATGATCGGTCCAATCTTGTAGAAGTTGCCGCGCGTTAACGTCGGTGTAGCTGCACTTGCCCGTGACCAGTGACAGAACCTTGGGCTCGGGTGCGGTCAGACCGCCGCTGAGTGTTTGCATGAGGACGGCCGCGCGATCGCAAACGTTGCGCTGCCACACAATCGGCGTGTGCATGGGCGGAAACTTTTGATCGTTCTTGCGGAGACTCATCCGTTCGGGAATCTGTGACATCTCGCTCTTGAAACGATCCAGCGTATCACCTTGGCCCATCAAAAGAATTGAGTTCGGGGATAGAATTGCCGAGATGCCGATCACGCCTTGACCCACCTGATTGATCTTCAGGCACAACTTGCGAATCGAATTCAACGGCAACAGCTTTCCTCGCGAGAATAACACGCCGAGCGTGACGTCGTGTGCCAGCGCCGCACAGTCTTCCGCCAAGGTTAAGGGAATTCGCATGGCTTCGTGCAGGTCGATCACACCGCTCAAGGCGACCGCTGTGATCTCGCCCAGACTGTACCCGAGTGCAAACTGAGCCTGCTTCATCTCGATCCCAAACTGTTCCGCCAGGATACGAATTTGAGCTTGTTCCACTGCCATCACCAAGGCGATTGCTTCCGAATAAATCTCCAGCGAGGTCTCTTCACGACGCTCAACGCGGCTGACGAGATCCGTGGGCTTGCCGATCACGTTGGCACACACGGCGGACGCGGACTCCAGGCATTCTCGCACTGTCGAGCCATAAGCGTGGTGGTCCAGTAATTCGGGAGTGCGACCCAGATTTGTCGTGTTGTAACCACGAAATGCAAAGGCGCTCGATTCGAGTCTCGACCTCAGTTCGCCGGGTGTCATAAGCGGGTTCCACGTTGGCTCGTTAAAAATGTTGCTACCGCTCTCACTTCCCAATATCGGCGGAGCTTGCCGGACTGTGCGAGTCAAAGTACAACCGACATTGCCACAACGATTATCCTGCCTCCCAAATCGCACTGTGTGAAATGCCTGGACCAAACGACATAACTACTACGTTCGCCACGAACGAACTGTGCGGCAAGATTGCCGTCGTGACGGGTTCGTCGAGCGGCATCGGTCGGGCGATCGCCTTGGAACTCGCTCGGGCTGGGGCCGATATCGTCGTTCACGGGCGAAGCAATCGAGTCGGGGCCGAGTCGACGAAGCGCGAGATCGAAGCCATCGGCCGCGACGCGACTCTGCTGCTTGCCGATCTGGGCGATGCCACGGCACTAGAGAGCTTTGTCGAGCGAGCGTGGCAATGGCGTGGCGGCGTAGATATTTGGATCAACAATGCAGGAGCCGACGTCCTGACGGGCGAGAATGCCAATCTCTCGTTCGGCGAGAAGCTGGCAATTCTGTGGCAGGTCGATGTGCTGGCCACAATCCGCCTCTCGCGGCTCGTCGGTGAGCGGATGAAGCAACGTCACCGCAAAGAGCAAGAAGCCGTGATCGTGAACGTCGGTTGGGATCAAGCCGAGCACGGTATGGCCGGTGATAGCGGCGAAATGTTCGCTGCCATCAAGGGGGCCGTGATGTCATTCAGCAAGAGTCTCGCGCACTCGTTAGCTCCAAGGGTACGGGTGAATTGTCTCGCGCCAGGTTGGATCAAGACATCCTGGGGAGACGATGCCTCTGCGTATTGGCAAGAGCGGGCGCGGCGTGAATCGCTACTAGATCGCTGGGGAACCCCCGAGGATGTTGCTCGTGTCGCGAGGTTCCTGGCTTCACCCGCCGCCGGTTTCATTACGGGCCAAATCATTCCGGTGAACGGCGGGTTTCGGCGAATCGCGACGGAGTGATTCGTCCTTCGGAACAGTCCCGAAATAGATTCCCGACATGTGCGACAGCCTCTCACCATCTTTAGACCTCTCTTCGTGATTGGTGTGACAAGCCCGATAGGGCCGACACAACTCCTGCCGGGGCTGTAAAGCCCAGGTAACGAGCATTCAACTTGCCTTAAGCCCCGATAGGGGCGATACAGTAGGCGCGCAGTGCGCTATGTCGCCCCGATCGGGGCTTCGGGCTGATATCGATTCGATTCCGGGGCTTTACAGCCCCGGCAGAGGTTGTACCGACCGGGCACACGCCGAAGGTGGGTCGGGGCCGAAGAAGGTTGTACCAGGGGCGTAGTACGGAATTTGTTTCGGGACTGCTCCTTAGCGCGCAGCCTGCTTGAATCGGAATGCGGGCGCGCCACCGATGCTGGCGCTGGTGATCGTTGGGCACCAGT
>CAUJKL010000134.1 GCA_963204995.1 Planctomycetota bacterium
TCCTCCGTCAAAGAAGAATCGCCAGTCCCTACGGCGAAGAACGAGATACAGATCAAGACGACAACGTGAACGCCAATCGAAAGCAACCACGCCGGAACGATGATGCGTCGACGATCGAGCTGAAATTCGTCATGCATGACAAGTCACAGGGGTCAGGCGTCTTTGTCCGTTTCCTGCTCTTGCGGCCGTACGCGTTGTCGGCCGCGCGGTCGGATCGTGGACTCTAAACACAGGCGTTTGGCAGTCGATTCTACCCATCCTTGATCTCCCAGGGGACGGCTCCGTTGCGCTGACAAGCGAACGGCGGCCAGTTCGCATTCGGTGAGGGGCTCGTTGACTCGTTCCACCCACTTCGGCAACCGAGCGATCGGCCACGGTGATAGCAGTTTCGGATCCGGCTCAGGTTTTTGCAGCCATCGCCACAGCGATCCCCAACGCCAATCCTCGGCCCGATCCACCAGTTCGGCACGCAACGCATTCCGTTCCACGTAGCGACAAACGACGAAAAAGTGGTGATCGTCCTGGACGGGAAAGCTCTTGTAGCGTTGTTGGTAAACATGCCCCAGCCCACTGGTGTGGTAGTGGGCATGATACCGCATCGTGTGCGTGCCGCCAATCCAGCCCATGAACCGGCTCATCTCGCCATCGATCGAGGGACGCAGAACTAAATGATAATGGTTGCTCAGCAATTGATAGCTGAACAGCTCGATCTGGAAGCGTTGCAAGCCCTCATGCAGAATCTTTTCAAACGCGAGAAAGTCATCTTCTTGGTGGAAAATGTCCGCTCTGAGGTTGCCGCGGTTGAGGGCGTGATACAGTCCGCCAGCTTCGTCGGCTCGGGGTGGTCGTGGCATTTGTGTTCGCTCCTAGAAACGCAAAAACAAGAACCAACCATAACTCGATCACCATTCAAAGACGCCTGACCCCTTTGCACCCGTCAAGGTTGGGAAGTTATTTCCTGGACGATCCTAACTTCCAGTTTTGCACTTTTGGGAGTGCGACGATTCATCGCCGCTTAGGTATTTTTCGACTTGGAGCCAATTATTCGCTATCCAATGTAAGTTGCGGTGATGCTGAAAAAGTGCTTCGCACTGGAGAGCAAAGCGGTGACAAGTCACCGCAGTCCAAAAAAATGCAAAACTCGAACTAACGTCGCGGAAGTCGTTTGGCTCCAGCTTCAATACTGACGCATCACGACGTGGCATCTTCGTCAATGACTTGCACGTAGATTCGTAATCCGTGAACGTCCTCGGGCTACATCGTCTCGCTTGACGCGAGCTTCGGCAGCTTCCAGGTAGTGATTGTAGGCATCGGAAACTGTGAAGCTTTCGGGATCGACAACAGACGGATCGCGACCGGCTTCGAGGCTTCGCGAACACGTTCATACTCAGCGAGTGCCGCGTCGTGATCGTCCCGGCGTCCGAAGTACCGGCGTTTGCCTTTTATCTTCTTACCCCACTTGCCGCTTGGATGCGGTTACAAAGGCGAGCCCTCGGGCTTGGCTGGTTTCTTCGCGACCTTGGCGGTAGTAGAATGGCGTTTCTGCGTGGCGTGTATCCTCCAACGTTTACGCTGTGCTTTCGCGGGGGGGGGGGACGGTTACAACGTCGCTCCTGTTTCGTTCTACTAGCACAAGGAAGGTAGTAGGACGGCAGTACGAAGATCATGCTACCAACAAGAGAAGTTGTTAATGACCAAGGAAAATAAGGCTGGAAGTGCTTGCACACCTGGTGGTGGCCCCGGTTTTCAAAGACAAGGCAGGACCATTCTCAAGGGTAGCGAATTGCCTGAAAACCCTTCAAAAACAAGGGTGGAACGAAGATACGGCGAGAATTGAGAATCACCGAAAAACATCGATAGTGACCGCTAACGGGTGTCAATGACACCTGTTGATTTCCACGGAGGTAAAGAGGGATCGACATGACGATCAAGTATCAGATTGAACTGAGTCTCGACACGCTCGACGCTGATCCGTTCTTTACAACTCAGTCACCGCATCCATTTGCGGTTTCTGTTGGCGACGAAGTAGATGGCGACGTGGTGGCGGATCTCAAGAGGAATGAAGACGTTGACGTCGGTTCTGACGAGAGGTTGGTTGTACAGGCGATCCGTCACTTTCTGTTTTCGTCCGATGGGTCACTTCCCGCTCGTAACCTCCGTGTGGCAATCTCTCGCTGTCCTCGGAAGTAGGATCGGATCATTCTGGACGAGGAGCAAGTTCAAACGCCCCACTCTTCCGCCAGCCGTTCCAACACTTCGTCGTAGCTGCCATCCGTGGATTCGCTCGGCACACACTCCGCCAGCGTCTCACGTAGCGAGTCGATCGTCTTTCCGCCGATGTTCGGAGTCCCGGCAAGATCGGACGGAGAAGTCTTGAGCAAGTCGCCCACGGTGAAGATGCCCCGCCGCTCCAACAGATTCAAGTTGCGAGGACTAATCGAAGTCTGTCCGAGCCGCGTGTCCAGTTCGTAACTTACAGATTTGAGCGTCTCCAACTCTGCAAGATCAATGACCGCATGAGCCGTCTCGAAACGATCCGACAACAGCAGCACTTCGACGCGCCGGGAGTAGGTTTCGGCTTGTTCGGGTGTCATCGGGCGTACCTCATTCAAAACAGCCTCACAGTTTCGCGTGTAACGCACGATCTCACGTCCGGTCAATGTCGGACACCTCCCGCCGCTAAGGCTCGCTACGCTTTCTGTGCGGCGTTGATAACCTCCCTCATCACCGCCTCAGTCTCTCGCGTCCATTGCTTGTGAGATACGATCTCAGCGGACCAAAGCGACTTGAAGTGTAGGACGCCATCGTTCAAGTCTTCGTCGGTTTTGGCATCGTCCAGGTAGCCAGCAAGGTTGACGGCTGCAACCATAGCCTCCGCCCACACATCGATGCCGTGAAGCCGGATCTCACAGTCGAAGGGTTCGCGGTCGCTCCGCGTTCCGAATCGCTCCAAGGCTTCAAGGATCGTCATCTCAGAACCTCTTGTGTCCGTTCGTGGGTTCGATCGGACCCAATGTGTACGGATCGAACGATGATTGTTGAGCGGGCATCGTTACCTCTTGCGGTTCTGCCAGCAAGTCACCCATCGAACTATCCGCATCGGGAAGGTTCAAGATGTGACGTCGGTACTCGTTCGGAGTCACGACACCGCGTTCCAGCGCGATTTGCCACGCCTTCAACTTCAACTCTTGATCGTGAGCGACGCAAGGCTCAAACCAAACGACGAGCCGCCCCGTTCCATCGGTGAAACGGGGAGCGACCGATTTCGTAAGAATCTGTCCGAGTAGCATCAACAACGGATTGATGACGTTCTCGCAGAAATGATGCTCAGCCACCCAAGACGATGCTCGGTTCGCGTTCTCAACTTGCCCCACGACAATTGGATTCACGCCGAACGCTTCAAAGATGCGCGACTTCGTGGTCTTACCGGATTCGGTGAAGTCCATCTCGCTTGGCTTGTTGGAGAATTGGAACACATCTTCAATCAGACGATCCAAGATGATCGGCTCGCCGCGTTTGAGAACCCCCGCATACGCTTTCCGAACGCTCTGAATGAGTTGTTGCCGTTGCTTATCGCTAAGCTCGGGACGACCGCCCTTTGTCCCGCTGGGTCCGATTATCTCACCAAGTCGGATCGCAACCGACGGGTGAACGCCGTTCTCGAATGCGCTTGTTTGCGCGTCCTGGATTCGATCATCAGCGTTGACCGCCTTGGCTTGCGATGAAAGAGGCGACTTTGCGCCCAAAGGGTCGGACGGGTCCGGGAGTGAGAAGTAAGCGATCTCATCGCCGCTCAACTCAAACCCCGTTGGATTGCTCGGAGGTCGGACTAGCCATCGTGCATAGAGGCTATCGGCTTCGTGAATCGGTTGAACCCAATGAACAGGAAGCGGCCAGATTTCAAATTGAGACCCAACGTCGCGAAGCCACCAAAACGACTTCCCGGTTAGTTCTAGGCTCGCGACAGTGACATAGAGAAGCGACCAGCGAACCATAAAGGGATTCGGATCGTCGATCGAAGCCAACAACGGATGAGCCGATAACGGCTCAAGATTATCGCCTACGTGCTTTCGTATCCGTAGACGAGGCTCCGCTCCGACGAACACTTCTTGACCGGCAACTCGCTTAGCAATGGCTGAAACTGCCGTGAAGGCGTGTCCAGAAAATGCGTTTAGCTGTTCCTTGTGTCCAGCGAGATTACTCTGCCCTGCGAATGGTGAGCCTGCCGCATCCGCGATGATATCCGCCGATGCTTGCTTGGTCCGCATCTCGGCAAGCTCAGCGCGAAGGGAGTCGTTTTCGTCTCGGAGTTGTGATCGAAACAGACCAAACACATCGCTTACCCTAGGTCGTTAGTCAATAGTTGCTGTTGCTCTCAAGAGCAACAGTGATGCTTCCCTTGCTCGCGCGAGCAACAGAAAAACGCGCCCGCCAAGGTTGGCAATCGGGGGAGATCGGCACAACTACTTAAACGGACGCGCTCCCCGGCTATGTCAGTTTCTCCAGCAAGGCGGACAATACCGCTGTGTTCGATTCGATCGCCGCCGCCAACCGATCATTCGTATCGGGACCGCGCTGGACTACGAATTCCATTTGAGGCTCGCCTTCGATCCGTTCAGGGAGTTCGCCGACAACGACTTTCGCAAGTCCAGACTCAACCGCCTGCTTGATCCAATAGAGCCACGTCGGAAGATCGACGTTCGCGAACTCTTCACGCTCTGGGGCGAGTTGCATACCTCGCTGTTCGATTCGAGCCTTGAGCGCCGGATGTTGGTGGATGGTCTCGACAATGAATCCGGTTCCTGAATCAAGATCGATGCCGATTTGCTGGCTAGGAATCGGTTCCGGCCACTCCGTCGTTTTCATCCGCGCTTGTGGCTCCCGAATCCGGTTCAAATCGAAGCGACCGCGAATCGATCGCTGTAACGGACGAAAACGAAGTTGCTCGTTATGCGCACCGTCGATTTCGATCGCAATTGTGTTGTTCGTCTTTACCATAACGTGTGACTCCTCATCGTTTGTGGACACTGTGAACGGGTGAATTACGAGGACGAGTCTTCCCACTTGGCGAAGGCGTTAGGGTCGACGACTTTGCCGCCGAATCGACCACGGACAACCAGCAACGCTAGATTCGCCTTGGCGAGAGTCGCCCCTTGCGTATGCCACTCGATCGAGAAGCCTTGACGACGGTACATCCGATAACGCGACAAGTCGCCAAACGCCGCGTGAGTGTTGGCGAGGTTGTTCTCAATCTTGAACGGACGTCCCAAGATCGAATAACCTTCAACACTCGCGTTCGACCCGCGATCGTGATCCATACCGAACACGCGCCGTTCGTCACCGGACGCCACTTTGATCGAACGCGCTCGTTGATACCGGACGTCGTTTGCAATAAACGCACATCGGGGCGACTTTCGGTATTGCTTGCCGACCGAGAACAGCAACTCTTCGTAGTCTGCCACTGTTGGAGCCGCTCCCGAAAGAGTCAACGCGCTCACTCCGGCGTGTTGGAAGATTCCTTCCGGCTCCGAAGTCCCGTCACCATCCGCGACGACACGATCCAATTCGGCAAGTAGTCGCTGCCCGATATTCTGCGTTAGCTGCGCGCCAACATCGGCGGGAGAATCCGCAAGGAAGTCTCGTCCTACTTCGATGGCGCACGTGACAGGATGGATGGTCGAGTTGATACCGGCGATGAGGCTATCCGTGTTGAACGGAGTCATCGAAGTACCTTCGGCTGTCCCCCACGTCACCGTCGGATTCCCAACGCTCGCCCCTTCGACACTTGAGCCGCGCGGGATGTTCCGAACATCGACCAACGGGAACAACTCGCCATTCAAGAGCGGGAAGCTCACGAGGTTGGCATCGAACCACTCAGGAACAACATTTGAGCCGCCGCTTGTGGAGTCGTCCAAGAGCGTCTTGACTCGCATCCCGTCAACGCCGCGTTGCCACTGGTTATCGAGTTGTCCGCACCAAAGGTCTTGCTCAAGCGTCTCTTGCCACAAGGCTCGCTCGTGGTCCGTGAGGCTCACCTGCAATCCAGAACGCCCCGCCAACACTTTGAAAAAAACTCCCGCCTTGGCGTTCTCAAGTTCGCTTGACGTTTGCGCCGGACGTCCATCTTGATCCATGATCGGAGTTCCGAGTTTGCCGTGAACGCCGATGCTTTTTGTTCCGTCGTAAGATCGACCGCCTGCTTTGACAACGATTCGCTCGCCCGAAAACATCTTGGCTGCCGATGGTCCCGATAATGTGGACATATCTTTGACTCCTTGTAGAGAAGACAGCCGTTTCATTGAAAGCGTGCCGTCGAGAATTCGTACTTTCGCCGCGTCGCGAAACTCATCGTCGGAGGCGTCCGTCGGAACGCCGTGGTTGATGAGAAATCGCTTGGTTTGTGGTGTGAGGTTCAACTTCATTGGAAACGATTCCTAAAAACGCGCCGGTCGCCGCCAGATGTCAACAAACGACGACCGACGCGCGGGCGACACTATCGACCGCAGATCACCAACTACGGCCAACAGAGGAGATCACCAGTAATTTGAGTTCGTGTTTCATTGTCAAAGCGTCTCGCGATGTGCAACGCCAAGCTCAGTGCCGTTGCCGTGTCGCCGTGACGAGTGCCGTTGCCATCGTTCGTGCGGGGAGACTCCAGCCGAAAGCCGTAACTTCGTTCAACGACTCGGAGGTTCCGCAAGTCCGCCAGCAATGTAGGCTCGTCATAAAGCTCAATCTCTCGTTGGGTGAAGGCGTCCAGCGTTGCCATTGCCATCGACTTCAGGTTTGAACCCGTGAAGTCAACAGGCTCCGTCGGAACACCTTGCTTGTTGAGCCGTTCGATGAGAAGTGCCGCTTGCCAGGGATCAGCAGCAACGCACGAAAGAGGAAGCATTGCGTTCAACCCGATGATGGCGGTCTCAATCTCGTCGATCGAAACTCGTCCACCTTTGCCCCCCGGCAATGCAAGGTGAAGTTGGCACAACCGCAAGCGGCCAGAACCAACGTGATAATGATAGGACGGCTCATCGGATTTCGTCAAGTCGCTTTCAATGATTCCAGTATCGATCAACGCTTCCGCCATCGTTGGCAACTTCGGCTGATCGCTCTCGACTTCCTCCGTCCATCCAACGTGCTTACCGACAACAACGAGCGCGGCAGCATCTTTCGTGAGTCCAAGATCAAGACCACCGACATACAACCAGCCGCGTTCAGCAACGCGCGTCGCGTTCTCAAGTACGATCGAATCTGAGATATCGCTTTCGGTGAAGGCGTCGCCGGTTCCCGTCGTCCATTTGTTCAACCACAAGCGATCGAAAGCAATCTGCGGAAGTAGCCGCCGCTGCTCTGCCAAGTGTTTCGGACTAATCCAACTCGCCTTTGGTCCGTCGATATGCCCAAAGTGCCAATCGGGATCGGTACGCACCGCCTCCCGAATATCCCATTGCCACGAGCCGCCGAAACCTGCGTTCGTGATGACCACAACCATACACTTCGATCGCTTCGCCGCCGCCGATATCAGCGAGTCCCACAAATCTCGGCTCTGCCAGTGAGTGAGTTCATCAATCACGATGAAATCCGGCGTCAGACCGTAGGACGTCGCCGCGTCGCTACTCAGTATCGTCAAGTCACTGCCCGTGTGGCGATTCACTACGCGATGCGTTTGAACGTCCAGGATCGATGACAACCAGTCGTTCGCCCTCACGATAGACGCGATCGCATCCCGTAATAACTTCGCTTGATCTTTATCAGCCGCCGCTGCGACGCCCCGAATCGACCGACGTGAGGCGAACAGAACCCAAGACACCATCGCCGCAAGGTCAGATGTCTTGCTGTGACCGCGCGGACGTTCAAGCCATCCTCGCAACGAAGGCGACGCATTCGAATGACCGGCAACCGCTCGCCACCCGTCATCAAGTGAAACAAAGTCCGATCGTTGCCAGACATCCAGCACCGAATCAAGCGGTCGTCGCCCCGCGTCTGTGTCGATCAGCAACGCCTTGCGAAACGTGAACGGATCGGCTTGAAGTGTTCGTAAGTCCGTCATTTGGTGAGTCCGTTCGTTCGAGTTTGACAAAGTTTCCGAAGTCGCTATGATTTGGGCGTGCGGTGAAGTAACCACACCCGAGGTCTAACCGCCACGGTCAAATTCTTAGGCTGAAACACGCCTCACTTCCTTGAAAGGACAATGCTATGTCCCCCGCTTCCCCATCCCTTATTAAGTCGCTGCGCAACCTTAGCGAGAAGATCGACGCCGCTGAGAAGGTGTTGCACAAGATGCCGGGCGGAATGCGCGCGACCGCCGATGTCACCGAGTGTTTCGTCGGTGAGGAACGCGCATCGTCGTCGCCTATCCGCTATAGCCTGGAGACTACTCGTGACGACAAGGGAACTCACATCGGCGTTTGTGAACGGTCGATTGACGACGACTACGAAGATCGCGAGTTGAAGTTGCTGGACGAGTATCCGGTCTCCACTCGCATCGATCTTGCGTATTACATTCCGAACCTCATCAAGGATGCCAGAGTCGCTGAACAAGGCATGGAAGTGACCGCCGACTTTGTGGCGGATCGAATTGAACAAGCGATCGCTGAGGCATAGTCCCCCGACGATCCGATTGAACCTCGCACGCCCCGCCGTCCCGTTGGACTGGTGGGGCGTTTTTGTGGTATCCAGATTGGTCACGCAAAGTACCTCCGTGAATTCTGTTGCTCGCGCGAGCAACGGCGTCATTCAAATAGTTCCCGTT
>CAUJKL010000135.1 GCA_963204995.1 Planctomycetota bacterium
GCGACTTGTCGCCGCTTTGGCATTTTCGCCTCGGCACCAAACAGTGGTAGGCCGGACCAGGGCTTTGCGCAGTTCCGGCAGCGTTTAGTATCGTGTCGTCCCGTTTCATGCCGGAGCTGCGAAGACTTGTTCCGGCCTACAGTTCTTGTTCCGGCCTACAATTCTGAATCATTTCGCCTTCTTACCGCGTACCGCCAGGATAACGACGAGCACGATCAAGGCCAACACCGCCGCGCCGCCGAGTTTCTTCGATAGGTCGTGCGTATCGATCGAGCTTGACGCAGTCCCCGCATCCTGCTGGGCCAAAGTCAGCGGCACGTGAATCGATCCTGTATCTGCCTGGGCGACAATTCTGCCGTTCGAAGTCCCGAGTTCCTGCCCTCCTGCAACTGCGGGGACGAACAGGAGCAACAAGACGCAGCGTTGAATCATTTGGTTCCGTCTCATGTTGATGTGTTGAATCCAAGAAGTGTTAGAGGTTCATCCTGTTCGATACTCCACTTCGCTACACACGAACCATTGACATGCAGAGCATGACCTACGTTACTGCATCCTACGTCGATTTGTGATTACGAAGGTACTCCACATATTCGTCCAGTCGATATACATTTGTCGCCGTTGCCAACAGAGCAGCAACGAATGACTCTCGGCCAACTGCTTCATAGGTCCCATTTTGCCGCAATCTCTCGATGACTTCAGTAGCGTTAGGTTGTCGATCGTCTGCGACGATACCTGCAATCGCAGCAAATACCAATTCTAGACGTACGTCAGAGAAAGTGACGTTTCTCATCGTCGGTACAATATCCATCGCCTTCCCTGGCATGAGTATCAACCCGCTGACAACAATTCCCTCGATGGTATCGATCTTCATAACGTCGTGCGCAATCTGTTGAGTTCGTTAATTCAATCCACCGAGCATTGCCTGAAGCCGAGCCAATAGGTTTGCCCTCGCACCAATAATAGTCACTCGATCTGCAATCGTCGTCACTGATGGTGCCACAACATCCAGTTCCTCTAGAGCTCTAAGTTTTGTAGCGACTTGCTGCTGAACGACACGTGCCGCACTAGCACCGTCACCACCGATGGAACCCGGACTGGCATTATGCACCAGCATACCAAGTGCGGACACTTGATACACGTGCTGGCCTTGGATTTCGAGGTTGTAGACCCGGATAGGTTCGGCGATCCGGTCGACACGAGCGATCGTGCGGATGCCGTCGTCGCAGAGAACCATGTGTCCAGGTTGCAACTCGTGAGCCTCGACGAAATCTCGGTGCTCAGCCGACCACGTGATGTGATTCGGCGTACAGCGAATCGGCTCGGCCAAGCCATCCAGGTACATGCAAATCGTTTCGGGTGCCACGTGCGTGAATGTGCTGACGACGATCCGGCCTTCGCCCGGATGGGCGGACAAGGTTCGATGGAAACCACGTCGACCAATTCGTCGACGCCGACGCTTGGGGGGCTCGGGCGTCAACAACAGGCCACAAACTACATTCAACTCGGGGTCCGACGAATATGTCGGGCTATCGAAGTACTCTCGGTACATCCGTAAGTGTTCGCAACAATTCAGTGTCCATGTCCGGAAGTAAATCCTTCATCGTTTCTTCGAGTTCTCGGAGTCGCTTGCACATTTCGTCTTCATGCCTCGCGAGTCCGGCTGCTGACATTGAATCAATTTGTGGCGGGCGAATCCGCAAGATAGCTTTGTACGCCGCACGTCGTTCGCAATTTGGCCTCGCATCGTCGAGCGCAATGGTCGCCAGATATCGACACGAGTCCATGTCATTGGAGTGCTTGAGTACATCCCCTAAGCATCCGATAGCATGAGATCTCACATCCACGTGCGGATCGGAAATCAGCTCCGTGCAGATTGATCGCTTCATATCTAATCGAAGGTTCCAGCATTTCAACAAAACTTCCAATGCAGCCGAGCGTTTCCGTCGATCCGAACTACAAAGGCACTGTAGTGCGAACGAGCGACTTTCAAACAGCTCTAACATTTCTTCCGCGAACGCTCGACCAAACACGTCGGCAAACGCGAAGCCGACGTAAGGCATGATCGTTGAATTGTTTTGCTCGCGAATTCGATTGCTTTCCATCAATGCGGCTCTTCTCGATGCTAATAGCCTAGAAGTCGGAGGATATCGTCGATGCGTCGTGTCGCATGATCAATCATACCTTGAGCGCTCTCCATTTGCCTCTGCACGTCCGCCATTCGATCCAATTCGCCGGAACCCATTAGTTCATCCTTGACTCGACGAAGGTTGTCAAGAACCTGCCTGCGGCTGGCATTTGCCTGCGCCAAGTCGTCTAACTCGCCAATCAATGGATTTGGACTTACATTATGCACCAGCATACCAAGCGACGAGACTTGGTGCACATGCTGGCCTTGCACTTCGAGATTGTAGACGCGGATGGGTTCGGCGATCTTCTCGACTCGTACGACTTCGCGCACGCCGTCGTCGCAAAGAACGAATTTGCCCGGCTGTAGCTTGTGGGCTTCGACAAAGTCTCGGTCGACAACCGACCACGTGATGTGATTCGGCGTACAGCGAATCGGCTCGGCCAAGCCGTCGAGGTACATGCAAATCGTTTCGGGTGCCACGTGCGTGAATGTGCTGATGACGATCCGGCCTTCGCCGGCTGTGATGGGCGGGCAAGGTTCGATGGAGATGACGTCCACCAATCCATCCACGCCGACCTCGGGAATCGACAGTTTCAGCGTTGATTCACTGTCCGCCTGATGCTGTTTGATCCACGACTCGGGACGCAGCAAGACGATCTCGTGCGAGCCGCTCTCGGTGCGAAGCGTGATCTTCCGCCACGTCCTTGGATTGACGTCCATCCCCAGGGAGGTATCGAGGCCCTCCGTCGGATTGATCGTGAACGCGACTCGCTCGCCAACTTGAATTTGTTCAATGGGCGTCGTCTTCGGACGCTCGGCGATGTTTCCGGCGACTCCGATACTGGCTTGGACTTCGCCTGCTGTCTCCTGAGTCAGGTATCGATAGCCAAAACCGGCCGCGACCGACAGCCACAAGCACAGCCATAGGAGACCGACTCCTCGGCGTTTGCTTGAGCGATGTCCCAGCTCACATCGGCGGCGGCAATCGCGGCGTCGTAATCCAACTTCGCGGCTGTCTCCTCTGCCGCAAATGCGTTGTCGGCGTTCAGAATGGCGGTGTCATACGCCGTATTGGCCGTTGTTTCGGCGAGTTTCCAAACGGCAGTCGCGTCGCGTTCGGCCTGATCGTACGTGGCTTGAGCAAGCGTCGCGGCGTTCGATCGGATTGCGGCCGCGTCGCGTTCGGCGTCGCTCCACACCAATTCGGCAGGATCCGCCGCGATTTGCCAGGCAGCATTCGCGGTGGTCGTGTCCGTGTATTCCAAGCAAGATCCGCCGCATCGGCCCGCAGTAGCAGTAGGCCGGACCAAGGCTTTGCGCAGTTCCGGCAGCGTCGAGTATTGTGTCGTCTCGTTTCAAGCCGGAACTGCGAAGACTTGTCCCGGCCTACAGTTCTGCGGGCCTTTCCTAGTTTACCTGCCATTGCCGGGACTTTTACAGCGATCTACAGCCCGGCACCGGATATACCGACCGGGCGCACAACGAAGTTGGCTCGGGGCCGAGGAGCAAAACAGAAACGCGCATGGCGATCGGACGTTACCGCGGCTTCCGCGCCGTAGCGAGGGCCTGACCGAGATGCTTCCGTAAACGTCGTGTCTGGTCGTAGGACTTCTGTAGTTCTTGTGCTGCCTCGTGCAGCGAGCACCCTGAATCGAGTGCATCGTACAGCCGTCCGGCATCGTCTCCCAATTCCCAGATTGCGCGACGAGTTGCTTCGCGCGCATCGGCTTCTTCACACTGTTCCGCCGGGTCAAGCAACCGGCTGCGATTTGCAAATTGCAGTGTCACGACCTGATGCCCGCGGCCATCCGGGTTCGCGAAGGCGGTGGCAAGTCGCAATTTGTGGCGTCGGATTCCTCGCGAGAAATTCGCCACGTGCCGTTTCAGCATGACTCGCAGGAACGCCTTGAGACGATAATCGCGCAGCTGCCGCGGCCCCTCGAAGCGATACTTCTTGATCGCATCGAGCAACCAGAAGACGGCCTCTTGACGCGCATCCGCCGCGTCGTGTTTGGACAAGCCGTACCGCTGAGCGAGTGCGGTTACCAGCTTGTTCTTGGGGTACTCCCAGCGGCTCAACAGAAACGAAATCGCTCGCGTTCTGCCGAATTGCGCAGCCAGGATGACTCGTTCTTCAAAGGTGCAGAGTTTCAACACGATCCTACCTCCCAGTTCCCGAAGGAACGCTGTTCGTGCCGCCGGCAAAAGCGTGCCAGCGCAAACCGCCCTGCCCCTACCTTATCTATTGAAAAACGGAGCCAAAACCGGGTCAGAAAAATGGCGAAATCGGGAAGAAAGTTGAAAGTTTTTTTCCGAGCTGTCCTTGCCGTTGCGGCGCGGCATCCAATCTTTCAACCGCTGTGACTTGTCAGAGCCGTGCTTTGCATTGAGTCCGCTCGTCGACAAGAGGCTCGACGCGCCTGGAAAAATCGCTCGTCGAAAAATGGGAAAGCGGCGACAAGTCGCCGCACTCCATAGTTCTGTACTTCGGCGACTTGTCGCCGCTTTGGCATTTTCGCCTCGG
>CAUJKL010000136.1 GCA_963204995.1 Planctomycetota bacterium
CCTGTGCCGCCAACGAGCCGCCGGCATTGCCGCCGCGTCCCGCGGAAGGGACCGTTGTCGAGTTGCCTTGGGACTGGACCATCTTCGTCACGCCCGCTGACGGTGAACCGTTCACGACCCAACTCTGGGGTCGGGCTCAGATCAAGTACGGGACGCCTGCCGGCGAAAGCGATCCGACAGCCACCTTCGCGCTGGGATCGGGAGGTGGTCCCGACGCTCTGACCACCGAGCCCATCCCCGCGTTCAACCCCAGTGTCGGTGGCTTCGACATCCCCATTGAAGTTATTGCGTTGCGGTTGGATGGGTTTGATCCGAGCCCGAGCGTAGGAAGAATGGCGGTCACCTTGGGTTCGCTCCCCTCGTCAGGATCGGTTAATGTTTCCAACTTCAGCGGCTTCGTGAGTGCCTTTGGAAACCTCGCATTTCAACTGACCATCACCTTTCCCGATCAGGATCTGACGTTAACGACCTCGCCAAGCTCACCGCTGGCGGGCGACATCTTCTCTGGCTCGAAACCGATCGACGAGTTCCAGGCATTGCAAACCGTGTTCGAGATCTTTGGCGATACGCCTGTGCCGTTACTGGCCGGTGATGGAAACCGCTGGGGCCAGATCGCGTTGGTTGGTGGGACTAAAGTCAGCGACGAGCCACAGGACCGGGGTGATACGTGCGGCAACACGGGCATCCACATTACCGATGGCAGCCGCTATGTCGAGTTACGCAATAACGCTGCCTACGTCGAAGGCCAGCACGGCGGTGGCATTGGCAGTGTGATCGCCGTGGACGCCGACATCATGCAAGCAATCGACAGCGATCATAACCTGGTGGGTGTGGGAGATGTTCGGCAAGTCAGTTTCAGGTGGCGAAACACACAGGGCGACCTTGCCGACTGGCAAGCAGCCACCCGTCAGGATCCGCACAGCGTCGAGGTGCGAGGCAGAATGCAAGCCGAAGCGATCTGGGCCGACCCGGACGGTGACGACAACAGGCTGGGAGGCTATTTCGGCGAGGACGACAACTTCCATCTGGCCAGTCCCTACGGTCAGGCCAAGCACGGCTCACCGGCCCCGGCCATTGATCCGACGACCAGCCTGCCACAGTTCATCGACTTCGACCCCAACACGGACTTTCTGCGGGCTCCCAACCCGGACCCGAAACATGTTTCGCGCGGCGTGGATGCCGGAGATCGCTCGTCTTCCTTCGCCGATGAAACGGCACAACACGGCCAAGTCATTAACGTGGGTGCTTTCGGCAATACCGAGCAGGCATCCAAGAGTCGAGACGAGTATGTGAATATGGTCTTCCCGCTGGGAGGTGAAGAACTGGTGCCCGGTCGGACGTACGAGATCGAGTGGCGTACGAATCTCAACGATCCCGTGGATATCAAACTGTATCACGGTATTCCAGGCCAGCCGGGGTCATCGGTCGAGCGGACCATCGATCCCGCGGCCGCCAACACAGGCGGCTTTCTGTGGACGGTGCCGGCGGATGTGCCCGTCGACGATGATTACTGCGTCGGTGCGACAATCCCAGGAAGCGGCGACGACGTAACGGGCGCGTGCATCGCGCCGTTTTCCGTCGGCCCCGACACGACACCGCCCGTGGTGGAAGGCACGACGCCTGATGTCATCCACCACGAACAAGCGACCAACACTCCGATCACGTTTTATGACACCACTTACTCAGAGGCACTAACCAGTTGGGCGGCCAGCATCACCCCAAACGCGACTTGGGTGTTTTCGGGTGCCAACGGAATTCTTGGCGACGCTGATGACACTGACTTTCCACTTGACGCAACGTATACGCCCGGTGCCACAGACGGCGCGTACTCTATCGTCAGGCTCACGATCCTAGGTGACCCACCGTTGCCCGAAGGGACGTACCGTGTTTGGCTGAACGGCACGAATACCATCGAAGACCTCGCCGGGCTGGCGCTCGACGGCGACGACGATGGAATCGCCGGTGGTGACTACGTCCGGACTTACAGGTTCGACCAGACGGCGCCCACGGTCAGCATCGTAGGCGTGTCGCCTGATCCAACTAACGAAGCGGTCGACACGATCGAGATCGTCTTCGATGAACCGGTGCGTGGCCTCGGCCTGGCCGATTTGCGGTTGCGTCGCGATGGCGGCGCGAATTTGCTGACCGGCTTGCAGACGCTCGCCACCGGTGACGGGATTACCTGGACGCTCGGCAACCTCGCTGGTTTGACGGATCAGGAGGGCTCGTTCGCGTTGACACTCGACGCGACTGGTTCCGGCATCCGCGATCTGGCTGGAAACTCGTTGCAAGTCGGTGCCGCGGACACTTGGGTGGTGGACAAGACTCCGCCCAAAGTCATCGGCGCTACGACCATCGATACCGATAGCAACGGCAGCGTGGACGAAATCGCTTTTACCTTCAGTGAGCCCGTCGTGGCAGGCAGCTTTGTTATCGCGGATCTGACGTTGTCGCTATTCGGCCAGCCGATCAACCTGGACGGAACCTCGCTGGCCACAACCGACGGAGGAATTACGTGGACATTGTCTGGGCTAGGCGACAAGTATGCCGACGATGGCCTGTACTTGATGACGCTTCATCCAAACAACACACCTCGCGATCCCGCCGGCAACGCGCTCCTGCCAATCTTTCGCGTTCCAATCAAGATTGACGACTTCGCCCCGACGGCACAGATCTTGGACGTCTTACCGAATCCGCGAGCGACGGCTATCGATGAGTTCGTGATCCGATTCAGCGAGCCCGTCAGCGGGATCGGTGTTAGCGACTTCGCTTTGTCGCGCGATGGAGGTGGAAACTTGTTGACCGGAGCGGAGACAATCACGACGCTCGACAACATTAACTGGCATCTCAAGAATCTGTCTACATTGACAAGCATTTCAGGTAACTACGTGCTGACGCTTGACGCCGCCGGCAGTTCCATCGTAGATTTGGCGGGGAATCTCCTCGCGGCCAGTACCAGCAGTTCCGCAGTCCTGGTCGATACCGTGCCGCCGACGGTCACGATCGACGCTGTGACGCCCGATCCGAACAGCTCCCAAATTCGGCAGCTTGTCATCCGCTTCTCCGAGCCGGTCTCGCCGTTTGTTAGACAAAACTTGACGCTGACTCGCGACGGCGGGAGCGACCTGATCACCGAGGCGCAGACGCTGACTACCAGCGACAACCAGACTTGGGTGTTCGGCAATTTGGCGGAGCTGACCGCTGAAGACGGCGACTATACCCTGACGCTCGGCCCGAACGGGATGGTGCCCTTTGCCATTTGGGATCACGTCGGGAACGCGCTGATGCCCGGTATCAGCGAGAGTTGGACGCAAGATTTCACGCCACCTCAAGTGGACATTCACGACATCGTTCCCGATCCGCGGGTCGATGCAGTCGAAGAGGTCACGATCGAATTCACCGAGCCTGTCACCGGATTTGATCTCGCCGACCTGTCGCTCACCCGCGATGGCGGCCCGAACTTGCTCAGCGCCGCCCAGACGCTCGTGCAGAAAGATCCGCGAGTCTGGACGCTCACTGGGCTGGAACAGGTGACCGACCAACCGGGCCAGTACCAGTTGAGTCTCCGGGCGACCGGCTCCGGCATCGCCGATCTCGCCGGCAACTTGCTGGGCACCGGCACATTCGATGCCTGGCGCGTGGTGAGCACGCCGATCAACGAGTTGGTGCTGCGACGCGAAGGCAACAATCTGGTGCTGGTCAGCAACTCGGTCGTCATTCAGACCTTCCCGCTCCCCCTCACCTCGCCCGTCGTGATCAACGGCCAAGACAACGTTGACGACGCGCTGACCGTGGATATTTCCGCACTCGCTGGTGCGGTGGGAGATGTGCTGGTGTTCAACGGTGGAGAAGGAGGCAACGACACGCTGCGGATCATCGGCGGTGCCGGCGGGCAGGCCCAGTACACGTTCGCCAATGTTTCCGATGGGCAGGTCGAGATCGATGGGATGAGCATCGCCTACACCGGCCTGGAACCGATCTTGGACGAACTCCGCCGCTTGGACCGGATCTTTGTCTTTGGCGACGGGAACGACGAGATTACGCTCGGAGATAACGACGCCAACTGGGACAGCATCCTGCGGATTTCCAGCACCGCCAGTGAGTCCGTCGACTTCGTTGTGGCGCAAACGTCACCCATGATTAAAGCGGGTGGTGGCGACGATGTGGTGACGATCGCGGTTCCAACCGTTCCGCGACTTGATGCGGGGTCCGGC
This sequence comes from Planctomycetota bacterium, assembly GCA_963204995.1. GTDB lineage: Bacteria > Planctomycetota > Planctomycetia > Pirellulales > Pirellulaceae. Next base: position 4,215 of record CAUJKL010000136.1, read on the forward strand.
CACGATGCACTGCAGTTCTCGCTTGCCGGATTGACGCTCGACTTGACCAGCATCGCCGACGGTGATCTCAAAGATCTTGAACGAATTGACATCCGCGGCACGGGTGCCAACACGCTGACGTTTGACGTTCAAAAGGTGCTCAACATTTCCGACACAACCGATACGCTCGAGGTCCTTGCCGACAGCGACGACACGGTCAACTTCGGTGCTGGCTGGGCACTCGTTGGTACGGAAGTCACTGGCGATCGCTTCTACCGCGTGTTGGAACAAGGAGCCGCCCGCTTGCTGCTCTCCGGCCCGCGCGATTGGCAGAACCCGATCGAATCGTACGACGTCAACATGGATGGGACGGTGGCACCAATCGATGTGCTGATCATCTTCAATGAGTTGAATGATCCCCATATCCTGCTGGCGAATGGCCTTCTCCCACCCGCCAACACGATTCATCCGTCTTCCTTCTATTTCTTGGACGTCAACGGTGATGGTTTCGTTGCTCCTATTGACGCACTGGTCATCATCAATCTCTTGAATGCCAACCAGGGCGGTGAGGGAGGCGGAGGCGAGGGTGAAGCGGGGCTCGCGGCGGCGAGTCTTTTGACGAGTCCCTCGTTTGTAACGGCGTTCACTCTGCCGGAACAACGTCCAAACGGACACAGGTCCGCTGAGCAACCCGACGACGGCCGACAACACCAAGGCATTGACGAGCAGTCTACTGTCCGCACCCGACGCCAAGACCAGCGACTCGGGAGTCGACATCGCAGCGCCGCCGACCTCGCGGCGCTAGATCTACGGTCTGACTGGAGCGAACTTGTCGATGCCTACTTTGCAACGCCTGACGCCTCGTGGTAGTTAAGATGTAACCGATGCCACCGCAGGGTATCGATTACGAGCGACTCTGTTTCTCGATATCTTCACGTCATCCCGAACAACCAGAAAGAAGTTGATGCGATGCGGCCGATTTTGAGGATATGAACATCGGCGTTGTGGATCGTGTCGCGGTAAACTGAGCCGAAACCGAGCCGTTGGACAGACGCCGACTGTGGTACAATGGCCTCCGGCGTTGAAGCAGTAAGATGGAGGTTGTTGCCTGATGGCTCAGTTGCCGCGCATCAGCTGATGGTCGTCCACAAGTCACGAACTCGTCACCACCGGCAACTCGTAAGCGGCTCGCCGCTGGCGGTCGAGGTAGCTGTTCGCTTCCTCGTCATTCGGGAAGATTTCTTTATCGGGATCCCAGCTTAGTTTGCGTCCCGTCCAGCGGGCGATGTTGCCCAAGTGGCAGAGAATTGCCGAGCGGTGACCGATTTCGACGTCCGCGATCGGCTTCTCGCGCGACTTGATACAGTCGAACCAGTTCTGAATGTGGTTGTCGATGGGCGGCAAGCGGATCGGCAGATCGTCCAGCGAAGTCTTGGCCAGATCCAGCGGATTGCTATCGACGACGTTGTTGCCGATCCGGATCTTTCCTCGATCCCCGATGAACTCTCCGCCCGCCTCGGGGCCGTTGTCTTCCAGCCGAATGACAATCCCGTTGGCATACCGGAAACGGACTCGCCGCCCTTGGCTGCAAAGTGCGTTGCCTCGGTCGCGGCTTTCGGATTGGGAGTAGATCACGGGCTCGAGCTTTCCGCCTTCCGTCCACACTTCCACCGGGCCGGTATGATCCATCTCCAAAGCCCATTGGATCTGGTCGAAACCGTGAGCTCCCGTCCCCGTCATCTCGCCACCCGAGTAAGGTCGCAGCGAGATCCAACCTGGATTCGAACGCTGTATGAAGATGTCATCGTGGTACGGCACCGGTTCGGTCGCTCCGCACCAGCCGTCCCAGTTCAGCCCGTCGGGCACCGACTGTTGAGGCAGCCGGCACTCCCAGGGGCTGGGATAGTTCTTGATGATGACCGTGTGGATCTTGCCAGCCACGCCGTTGCGGACCAGTTCGCAACCCAGCCGATGGTTGTTCATGCTCCGCCGCTGCGAACCGGTTTGCAGAACACGACCGTAGTGACGGACGGTGTCGACCATGACGCGCCCTTCACGAATCGTCAGCGACAGGGGCTTTTCCAAGTAAACATCTTTGCCCGCCTGACAGGCATGTATGCTGGGAAGCACGTGCCAATGGTCAGGCGTGGCGACGAACACGGCATCGATATCTTTTGACTCGAGCATTTGCCGATAGTCTTGATACGCCCGACAGCTCCGCTTGGCGGCCACTGCTTCGGCGCGCTTCAAGTCGAAATCCGCCGCCGCCACGATACGTCCTTCCGGCGGCAGACTCATCAACTGATTGGCGCGACGACCGGCTCCGATATAAGCCACGCCGATGCGGTCGTTGGCACCTGGCCTGCCGGGCGCGGCCAGCACATGGGCCGGAATAATGGTGGGAACGGCTACGCCAGCCGCCGCCGTAGCCATGCTTCGCTTTAGAAACCTGCGCCGATTGATGTTCTGGGAATCAGCCATCGCTTAGTTCTCCTCCACTCGCCATCGAGGCTCGACCTAGAAAGAACGACCCGGTGTGCAATGCTACTCCAGCAAAGACCCGGCAGTCAAAAATTCCCGCGTGTTGTTCGCACGGAACTGTGTATACTGTGCAATCACAGGTGAGATTATCGTGGTTATTTGCAGATTGCAATCTCTCATCTGTTTGATTCAGTCATTGAACCGCAACCAGGGAGAGTCCACATGCACAGAATATCGAAATCCGCCTGCTGCTTGGGGACACTGTTCGGGCTCGCCTGCTATGGTCTGTGGCTCGTGGCGTCCGCGGGCCACGCTCCGGCTAACGCGGCAGAAGAAACTAAGAAGAAACATGCGGTCGAAGCCGTCGAAGGCGACATGCACGAATTTATGGGGCACTTCTACGAACCGACCTACAAGCGATTGCGGCAGTCGCTGGCATCGAAGCCGACCGGCGAGGAGGCTTGGAAGCACGTTGCGTCCGACGCGTTGATTCTGGCCGAAGGAGGCAACCTTCTGCTCGCCCGTTCGCCCGATACCACGAACGATGCCTGGGCGTCGAACGCCACCGGCATTCGGACGTTCGGTTCGTTTGTCTATCGGTCGGCCAGAGAGAAGGACTACATGAATGCGTTGTTCTACTACCGCCACATGGTCGAGCAATGCAATGACTGCCATCGCGAGTTCGGCTCGCCGGACATGCGATTGGAGCCATGAGATTCTCGCTCCTCACTCGGCCCGAGCCACGGACGCCTGCTTGAGGCTCTCTAAATAGGCGATGATGTCGGCGAAGTTTTGTAGCGTCATGCCATCGGCCAGGCCATTGGGCATCGGCGAGAGATTACTTGTCTCCTGCACTTCAATCTCGGCGGCGGAAACGGAAACGATCTTGCCTTCCGGAGTGACCAACTCGATTCCCGTTGGCGTCTGGTTTCTGATCATGCCTTGATGGATCAATCCGCTCGACGTTTCGACCACGACCATCTCGAAGTCGATCAGAATTCGATTCGAGGGCTCGAGCACCGAACGAATCAGTTCACGACGCGGATACTTGGCACCGATGCCAAGCAAGTCGGGACCGATATTCGCCACTCCCGCGCCACCCACCGCGTGGCATTTGGCGCAGCCGATTCCCTTCGTGTTTTCGAACAGCTGCCGCCCGCGCTGCACATCGCCGAGATGCTCGGAGGCATACTTCGCATACGCGGCAGGTTCCAATTTTGCGGGAGGTGTTTCGCGTAAGAAGGCGAATTGGTTGTTGGCGCAAAGCACTTTGACGAGTTCTTGACGTACCGAAGTGTTCAATTCATTACGGTCGTGCAGCGTGCGGACGTCGTCGTGGATCGAGTCGGCCAAGGCGACAAGCGTCTCGCGCGAGGCGGTTCGCGTTTGCTCGTTCATGTCAAGCAACGCATTCAGATAAAAGGGGAGTGCTCGCGGGTCGGGTGCGGCGGCCAGCGCCTTCATCACCTGGCAACGAATCTGTTCGTCGGCAATGTCCGTAACCACCGACAGTGCCGAAAGCGCGGCCCGCTGGACCAACATGTCCGGGTCATGCAGCAGAGGTATCAGGCAGGTGGCAACGTCGTCGGCTTGAACCTGGGCGTAGGCCTCGATGGCCTTGGCTCGCAACGCAGCGCGGCGATCGTTCAAGCGTGTCGCGATCGCTTGTGTGGACTCGTCGCACCGCAAGTCAGCGAGTGCCTCGATCGCAACGGCAACCAACTCGGTGGGTGCGTCTTCGGCCCGCGAGATTTCTGCGATCTGCTTGCCGTATGGCTGGGCGTCGATGGCGACGACCGCACGAAGTGCCGCTGCCCGCAATCGGTCGGCGGAGCTGTTGTCGGCGGCCAGGCGCAACAGCGACGGGACGATCTCCGTATCCTTCAAATCGGTCAACAGCCGGATCGCTTGCAGCCGAACTTCCTGATCGGCATCGCCATCAACCATCCGGCGAACGGCGGGCAGCGTCTCGGGCACGGGGACTTCGCGCAGTACGTCCAGCGCAGCAAGGCGAACCTGTGGCGAGTTTTGCCGTAACCCTGCCGCAATCGCTTCCAGCACTAACGTAGTTGCTTCCCACGAACGCTCCTGAGGCCGCGCCGGCTGTCCGCCCGCAGCCTTACCGCCCCACCAGCCGCCAGTATACGGATCTGCCTGGCGATGAACCTTGGCCAGTGCATGCAATGCGGCAGCACGCTCGGTTGGCTCGCCAGCTTCGTGCAGCCACTGGTTGAGTACTTCGACGGCACCAACATCGAAGACTCCTGCCAACGCCTGAATGATTGCTTCGCGAGTCGCTTTGTCCGCCGTACGTAAATGCGACAGAGCAGGTTGCCAGTTGCCAATTGCCCGCAGCGCCTGCGTCATCGTGAACCGAGCGACAACGTCTTGTTCGTCGAGCGCGGCGTAAAGGGCATCCGCACTCCCGGCCTGTGCGATGCGACCGATTGCAATCGCCGCCTGCATCCGCACGGCGGCGTCAGTGTCCTGTAAGGCTTCCGCCAACGCTGTGCTGGCTGCTTGCACGCTGCGTTGACCCAACGCACGAGCAGCCTGGCAGCGCACTTCGGCGTCGGCATCGACCAGCGCGGTGATCCACTCGGGCGTAGGATCGTAACCATCCAATGCGTCCATCAACGCGTTTTGAGTCCAGATCGCCTGGACTCGGACCAGCATGCGATCATCCGCCTTAAGTAATTGGGAAACGGGTTCGACCGCCGCTTGCCCCAGCGCGGCGAGTCGCTGCTGGGCGCGCATGCGCTCGTGATGCGAGGGATGACCGATTGCAAGGAGTTGAGCTTCGAGTGCGTCCGCGTCGGTGGCACGAGTTGGTTCGAGCGGTACATCATCGCCGATATAGGTCACGCGAAACAGCCGTCCGACTTGTTCGGGCTTGCCACCGCCCGCTTGATTCCAATCGGCGACATACATGTGCTTGCCATCGGGACTGAAACAAAGATCGATCGGTCGGAAATCACCAGACTCGTCTCCCAGCATGAAGTCGTCGAGCTGAGCTTCGAACGAGGCCCCTTTCTTGGTCAACGTATAACGCTCGATCTTGCTCTCGCCCCAGTCGCAAAAGAACGCGTTCCCTTGAAATTCCGCTGGCCAGGCCGCTTCTCGATAACACGCTCCGCCACACGCCGTGCCGCTGCCGAACTCGCCAACCGGCGGCAAGAAGGGATTGCGATGCGAACGATAGTCGTACGGGTAACCGTAGTAGCCGGTGGGAACATGGTGAACGACCCGCATCCACCAGCCGTAGTCGTCGTCGTTGTCGAAGGCAAAGATGTTGTCGAATTGGTCCAATGCTACGTCCATGTTATTGCGTATGCCATGGCTGACGATCTCCAACTGCGAGGCATCCGGACGCATCCGAAACACGCCGCCACCTTCGAGCGTGATCGTGCTGCCGTCAGTGCCAACCGCCTTGGGGAGTCCTTTGTCGCCCAACGCGACGTAAACAAATCCATCCATTCCCAGTCGCATGCCGGACGGCACGTGGTTGTTCAATCCAAAGGCACCCGCCGCGTGACCGAAACTGTCGGCCAACTCCTTCCGCACGTCGGCCACGCCGTCTCCGTCCGTATCCTTGAGCATCGTGTAGTAAGGGGCATTCATGACATACAGAGCGTCTTGATGCCACAGCATGCCGAAGACGGCGGAGAGGTTCTCGCAAAACACGGTCTTGACCGGCGGGCCGCCCGCTTTGTCCCAGCGAATCAGGATGACGCGATCGATCGGTTTCGTCGCGGGGCCTCGCGTGTCCATCGGATCTTCACCGACAAACAGATTGCCTTCCGAGTCGCAGGTGACCGCCGAGGGATGCTCGATGTCCGGGACTGCATAGATCAAATCGACCTGGAATCCTGTGGGAACTTGCTGGGCCGCCAGCGGAGTTGCCAACAACAGCGATAAGATGCCGCAACCCAACAGCGAGCAGGAACGAACAGACATCATCGATTCACTCCTGCGAAGATCACTGGTTGGCTTCGCGCTAGGTGCGTTGTCATTGGGAAGGATCAGAGGGATTGACACGCCACGGCGGGTGAATCCAAATATAGTCGATCGAGTTTGCTATTTCAAACGGTCGATGGCTAAGTCTATGTTCTCGCTAACAAGAGACCAGTTCGAACAAATCAACCACACGAGTCTGCGCGTCCTGAGCGAAGTTGGGGTGCGCGTGGATGATGACGAACTGCGCAGCCGAGCACTGCGGGCGGGTGCCAAGCCGGGACGCACCAACGACCGCATCTTGCTGCCACCGCAAATGGTGCAAGAGTATTTGGCGCTGGCACCAAGGATCGCTCGCTTTGCCGATTGCCCTGGCCGTGTCCATGAGCTGGCACCCGGCAGTCGTCCGACGTTTTGGACCGGTGCGGCGCTGAACTGCGTACACGGGAATGTGTCGCGACCGATTCGTAGCGAGGATCTCGCGATGTTGACGCGCGTCGCCGATGCACTGCCCAACGTGTTCGGAGTGGTCGGCACAAGTGTCGATGATGTGCCGCCCAGTGCCAGGGACTTCGTCGGCTTTCGTATCCTGGCCGAACACTCAAGCAAACATCTGCGGCCACTGTTGTTCACCGCCGGTGGAGTGGAGCCCATCTTGGAAATGGCTCGCGTCGTCGCGGACGGCAAGACTCTGGCCGAATGCCCGCTGGTTTCGTTTGGCTATTCATGTCTCAGTCCGTTGCATTGGTCGCAGATTTCGTGCGATCTGTGGCGGCGCTCGTCCGGACATGCGTTGCCCATCATGCTCAACGCCGAGCCGATTGCCGGTGCGACCAGTCCGGTGACGCTGGCGGGCAGTATCGCCCTGTCGAACGCCGAGCTGCTGGCGGGTGTGGTGTTGGTGCAATTGCTGGAAGCAGGTCGGCCCGTCATTCACAATCTTGGCTTCGCTCACACGATGGATATGCGTTCCGCCGTGTGTCTGTCCGGTGCGCCGGAGTGTGCTCTGATGGCTTGCGCCGGGGGACAGCTGGCCGCTTACTACGGGCTGCCGAGTGCCGCCTGGATGGATACCGATTCGCTGATCGACGACGCACAAGCCTCGCTCGAAAAAGTCCTCACGGGCATGGCTCAAGTGCAGGGCGGGACTAATATCATCTGGGGCGTGGGGCAACTTGAATCTCAAAAGGGTCTCTCCGCGGTACAGGCTGTGATCGACGATGCAGTCGCCGGTTCGCTGCTGCGCTGCTGGGATGCGTTTCGTATCGATCAGCAGAGTCTGGCGTTTGAGGCGATTGTTGAAGTCGTCGAGAGTGGCGGCGATTTCCTGGCCCACGACCACACGTTGAAATACTTCCGCACGGAGTTGTCCGAGTCGCGGCTGATGGCTCGCACGCAGCGCGACAAGTGGCAGGCAGCAGGTTCGACTACGCTGGCGGAACGTGCTGAGCAACGCGTCCAGCAGATCCTCGCTGCCCCACCAACGCTTCATCTGAGCGACCAGCAGTCTCGCGATATCCGTGCGATTGAGAAACTCGCCATGCAGAGATGCCAGTAGACCCTAGCGTTGCTACGGCCTCATTATTACCCACAAATTCATGCAAGCACGATGCTTGGCAGCCAGCTGGCAATAGCATCGTTAAATCGTGTGAACGCCACGACTTTCACGATGCTTAACCCTTTCACGCACTCGCCACGTAATCACCATTGGATAGGCGACCAGAGTTTGGATTCGGTCGCGAGGAGCTGGCGGATCGGGATGGCGGAAGTCCAGTAGAACGGCATGGAGGTGCAAGATGAGTCTGCTGCTCGGCACGCAAGATTGAGCCCAACAACAATTCGGTTCCTGCGATCTCGGCGACGCCCGGCGCACGCGCAGGTTGGTCAAGTTCGCTTCCCAGGTTGCTGCCGATCCCGATGCCAGTACACCGGAACAAACCGAACAAGGGGTGGACTTGAAAGCCGCCTATCGATCGACAAACAGAACGTCACCTTCGACACGGTTACCCAGCCCCACTGGCAAGCAACACGGCAGCCAGAACCGGGCACGTAAAGGAATCGAGTATGCAGCGATTAGCCCGCGACCGCGTATAAGCTATCGTACCGCAGTGCCGAACAAGGCAAGCTTTGAATCTGGGTGCCATTGCCCATGCGAACTGACCTTATTCTCAGGCTCTGCCTGGGAACAGTCTGTCTTGGAGGCTCTGCCTCCTCTGTTCGGAAATCGGCAGGCGGAGCCTGTGGGGCAGTGCGTTCCCAGGCAGAGCCTAGGAACGAGTAACAGGTTGTGGTGCGTTTCACGCACCCTACGATTTTTTCACCCCTCGTAGCGAAGACTCAGAACTCCTGATCCGGTGGAAAATACCGTGAACCGCGAATTGGATTTTGGTATCACCTCATTTTCCCGCTGCCTCGTCGAGAATCCGCGGACTCCCAGCGTTCTCGGCTCCTGGATCAGGAGTTCTGAGACTTCGTTGCGCGATTCTCGGATCGAACCGAAGGTGCCGATTTGCAGAACCTAGTGCTATCCGTACGCCGAGCGATGCTTGAGGGAACGTTAAAACCCGTAGGCGAAGGACAGGCGGAGCCCGGAAAGAGATGTCGCCGTCAACGGCCTGCCGTCGGTATCGAAACCCTTGGTGTCGGCGTTGATGTATCCGGCATTGAAACTGAGACCGCGGGAAAAGTCGTAACGCAGCCCCACCGTTGTCACTGTGCCCACATCGCCGTCATCCACGGTGTCCAACAACACGCCTGCTGCCAAGCTGACGCGTTGCCATTTCCATCCCGTGCCCACGCTCGCCGCCAGCCGGTCAAACGTCGCGGAACCGCTGTGTGGATCGAGCTGTTCCCACGTTAGACCCAAGGTGAGGTCCCAGCTTCCGTAAAACAGTTGGCACCCCGTACTCAAGGCATGACGATCGTAGAGACCCCGCAGTTCGCCGCCACCGTAGTTCAGCGAAAGGGCTCTCTCAAACACCCCAATCTTGGTGCGATGTTGTAGGGCCGCATCCCAGTTCTCGGCGTTCTCATCCACGGCCGTGTCCACCAACCAACTGCTGTAGCGCGCACGATAGCGAAAGGCCCGCTTCAGTGAAGGACTGAGGTAGCCGGCAAAAACCAGATTGGCCTCGCCGACCAGGCTTTCGCGACCGGAGATTAAGAGCGCGTCCCGCACATCATTATTACCGTAGGACAACTGGCCCCAAATACCTCTTAGGTAAACATCAAAACGGCCCGCCGTCCGCTTGTCCAGTTTCGTGGTGGGGTTGCCGACCCGGGGGTCGCGCGACACGAAGCGGCCATTGACCCCATAGGTCAGGGCGTTGGGCAGCTTGCGCGCCAAGGTCGCGTTGTAGATCTCGGAATAAATGAACTCGGCTTCTTCCGGATTGGTGCCCGGCGCTTGCGAGTCGAACAGGTACTGCGTGCCCAAAACGGTGAGACCGGTGAACTCCAGGGTATGATCGTGAATATCGTGGGCCAGGGACTTTTGAAAAAAGACCGGGGGCCCGACCCTTTGATCGATTTCGGAGACGTACCGCTCTCCATAATAGTAGTATCCGGGATAGTATTCGGGCAAAATTTCGAAGTCTGTGTCCGAGATATGGGCCGTGATCGGCGGCTGATGCCGGGTTTCCTGTGTCGTATAGTACTGTATCGCATAGTATTCGGGCAGAATTTCGAATTCCGTGTCCGAGATATAGGCCGTGATCGGCGGCAGACGCCGGAATTCCTGCGCCGCAGCCGGAACCGAAAGCCAGCAGATCAGAACGGCAACCGCCGCCAGGACAGGACGCTTGGAAGTAAAGATAAGAAGCATCACGAAACCCTGGTTTCAGACCATGGGAAGATAGTTCTGGAACGCATGGCGGGCGATGGCTCGCCCTTTGGTGTCGCCTTCCCGGTGGTCCGACCACCAATGCACGCCGCCGTAAATCCGGCTCAAGCCGTTCTCCTCGGCGGCTTGGGTGAAGCTCGTAAAGCTCCGGCTGACCCCGACGAGCTCCGTTGGCCAGTTGACCACGTCCAAGGGCTTCAGCGTGAATATGGCACGATCCGTCCCAAACCACAGCTTGAGCATCTCTGCACCGGCACCTCCGAAGGTTGAGTGCCCTGACACGTAGGATGGAAACGGTGGCGTGACAATCAGACTCCGCCAATGACGGTCCACTTTGACCCGTGGATCGGGATTGCAAAAGGCGGCTGCCGAGTATCGGATCGCCGTTTCTGGACGAATGATGTCCAGGTCATACTTGGTATGCCAGGCCGCGACGCCGCTGTCGCACATGGCCACGCTCAGCAGCGCCAGCAGCCGGGATCGTTCCAGGAGTGGATAATATCCCCGCTCGTTCATGAGACGCATCCCCAGCAACAGCCACACGGCCGGCACGGTCGCACCCCGCGGACCGTCCTCCCAGAAGAACGCGATCTGGGTTTCGTCCTCGGTTCGGACCGTGCTGTTCCAGGCCCCCAAGGCGTAAACCGCTGCAAATTCTTCGGCGAATTGCTGTGACCTCACGTCAGGAAACGGAGGTGTTGGAAAATCGTATTTGGAGGCAAACGAAAATGGCTGCATGTTCCCCAGGTTAGGCAGCACGCCGCGCTCATAACTGGGAACTCGCGGTCCGACGCCCGGATGGAAGTAAGGTAGGGTCAGCGACCAACTGTCCACCGTACGCCGCGGCGTGTAGTTCGGATCAAGGTAGGGGTTGGCCTTCTCGGGGTGTCCCCCGTCGATGGTCCTCCTCCGCTGGACCACGCGTCCCACCGCCTCGCCCCAGCGGACTCCCTTCTCGATCGCTTCCGCCGGTTCGGCAAGCTGCTCCAAATAGCGCATCCGGTCGAAGACCAGTGGCGTCTGCAGGGCCTCCGCTGCGGCCAGCGATGCCGCAGCCGCGTAAGCCGCCCGCGACGATGCGCCCGCCGGTGCGATCCCGACCTCCGGATACGGGCTGGCGTAGTGGCAGCCTTCGATGCCGTTGACCGCGAGAAATCCCGCCAAATGGCCAAACGCGTAAACGCGAGCCGCCAACGGCGGCCCCAGCTTCTGGTCACGAACGCCTTGAAACATCACGTCCGTCCAGAATGCGTCCGGCTCCGGAACGCCTTGGTTAGCCATGAGGTCACTGAGACTGATATAGGACCGCCGCGAGCCCACGGGCGCGGCGCACCCCGCAAGCCCCCCAAGGCCAGCAGCCAACATCCCCGCGCCAAAGGAACGCCGAGAGAGCTTCCCGGAACACTCGCTTTCAAGACTCATCGTCAACGCAAACCTTTCCAAGACTGGATTTCGCGGCAATACCAATCAATGGCGACAAATCTGCTCTGGACCTGACCTACAAAGTCAAAGGGCAAAGTCAACGGGTGACATCCTATCGGTCGAGGTTATTGATGGCCGTAAAATAGTGCTTCTTTAGTTAGTTTTAATCAAAAGTTTTACATCATTGAGACGACTGGACGCATGCTGACCAGGCAGGCCAAGCAAGTCGAATACGGTGTAGCCGCACTGCCCCTGCCAAACTTGCAAAGCAGCCCCCGTTTGAGTTGGCCTGAAACTCGTTAGTACACGCAATCGGCAGTCCGCGACGTTTTCTTTCCCCGATTTGTCCACCTAAACGCAAACATTCCCTAATAGTTCGCGTAACCGAGTGATCGGCCAAGGAGCGGCGCAACTAAGTCACGGACGCGGCAAACGAGGCAAATTGGCGGGTGGCTGTGGCGGAGTCTTCGACGCCACGGCTGATTGGAGTTCATGGTAAGCCGGGGCTTCGCGGACTCAGCCCCAGCCACCTCGTTCCATGAAGTTATTCCTGGACGATCCTAAGTCACGGACGCGGCAAACGAGGCAAATTGGTCGTTTGGTTCAGCGCCTCGAAATTTGAACTGTCCGATGACGATGGCTCCTTTGCTCTCCAACTCGTTCGCCATGTTGAGCAACAGCTTGCCGGTAGCCAGCTTATAGGTGCAGAACACGACCGCCTTCTTGCCGGTCAGATTACCGAGCCGATCGATGAATTGCATCGACTCCTTGGTGGCGTGTTGGAAGAGGATGAACAGTCCTTGCGTCCAACTCCCCACGCAAATCAGATCCGCTTGTGAAACTTCAGCCGGGTCGGCCTCCGCGACCGACTGGACGATACATTCGTGGCCATGCTCTTGCAAGGCTTTGCCCATGGCCTGAGCGGCATGGGCCGTAGTACCGGTGCGGCTGTCATACACGATGGCGACTTTCATTCAATATCCTCCTGAGTCTTCAATGGGTATGAGCCATATTGGCGAAGCGATTCCAGCATGGCGTAGTAACTCTCAACTTTCCGCGCCAACCCGTTCGCCCGACGGCGGGCGAGCAGGTCGGGTGTCGTCTCGCAGCGAGCGGAGATAGGTGAACAAGTCGCTGACCTGCTGTGGCTTCAGGGCCTCGAGTAATCCAGATGGCATGACGGAAACCGACGTGAAGCCGGCGTGTTCGATGTCCGATTTGGCGATACGCTGATCGGCGGTGTTGGGTTGACGCAAGACGACCGCTCCTTCGTCCTGCGAAACCAAGAATCCTTGGACAATGCGGCCATCGAATGTCAGCACGCGGTAGTTGCGATAGCCCCCTTCCATAGCCGCGCTGGGAGTCAAGATGTGACGCAATAGTGACTCGGTGCTAGTCACGCCGATTCCATCGAGTACCGGTCCGATGTTGCCGCCCGTGCCGCGGTACTGATGACAGGCCATACACTGAGTCGTGAACAGCTCTTTCCCGATCTCCGCGTGGCCTGGCAGTTCCGTCAGTTTACGATAGCTGGCAAACTTTTCGGCTTGCGCAGTGGCCTGCTCGGCCGTCAGCAGTTTAGGCGTTTCGAGTGCCAACTGGACGCGCGCCTTGCCAGCGAGTTTCCCCCACTCGGCTCCGGAGAAGTAGTGAATCAGTCCCTCAGGCCGCTCGTCAACACCAACGCGACGATCGAAGTTATCGCGAATCTGCTGAGACGATCGCGCGACATTCCAGATACGATACTCGAACAATTCCGCGTCCGTTCCGCCACTGGGATTTGTCTGCCCGATACGCAGTCCGTCGAAAGTCGTCGTGTTTTTCTGAACGCTTTCGGCCGATAGTTCGCCGTTGAGGTAGATGCGGAAGAGGCCGTCGGCATCTCGCGTGACAGCGACATGCGTCCAAGCCTGAGGAGTGATCTTGCGTGTGGCGATGACGACATCGTGTTGTCCGGCAAGCCACAACCGAAACGTCTCGTCATGGAAGTTCAGATCGAACACGCTCGCGCGGCCAAGAATCCCATCGGCGTTGCTGATTCCAGCGTTCAGCCGAATCCAAGTTTCGACACTGAACGGACCTGCCAGTGTAATCGGCGAGCGAACGTAATCGTCGTTGCCGCCCGCCAACCGCAATACTGGCTGGGCACTTTCCGCGAATTCCGCCCACAGGCTCCCGACCTGTGCGTTGTCCGGCAACAACGTATGCATGGCATCCAACGCAGAGAGGGGCAAGTTTTCGGGCAGGATGTCTCCCGCCTCGATCGCTCTTAGCAGCGCCAAAGCGCCTCGGCGATTAGACGCCATGCGTTGGACTACTGGCTCGCGTTGTTCGAAATTGAGTTCGCGCAGCAATTCGGTCAGCGCTGCCTGAGCAGCATCGCTTGGCGATTCCGCTAGCGCCTCCAACGCGGCGGAACGAACAGTCTGGTGTTCCTGTTTGTTAGTGGCGATTGCGGCCAGGGATTCAAACTGAGACGAGCCGATTTCTCGCAATGCCCGCAGCGCGGCCAGTTTCGATTCCTCTTCCGTTTCCGCAGATGACGCCCAGGCGGCGATGTCGGCGTCGAGCGATTTCAATCGCCAAGCACCCGCAACCTGCAAAGCGAACTGCCGATCTTGAGGCGAAGTCTTTTCTCGCCAAAGAGCGGTGGTTGCACTATCGATGGCTCCGCTCAGAGCCGCTGTGTCGACGTCGGTTCGAATCGCCAACAGCGCTCGCAAGGTTGTTTCCCGTGAGGCGGGATCGCCAATCGCTTGCA
>CAUJKL010000137.1 GCA_963204995.1 Planctomycetota bacterium
CCTTCGCTGAGCGTCGAGACGTTAGTGGAAGACTACGTCTATCGCACGCATCACAAGATGTTCCCCGTCACCGACAACGGCCGGCTGCTTGGTTGCGTGACGACTCGCGATGTGCAGCAGGTGCCTCGCAACGAATGGGCGACGACGACCGTGGCTGGCATTTCGCGAGAGTGTGAAAAAGACAACACGATCGCTCCGACCAGTGATGCGATGCAGGCGCTCGCAAAGATGAGTCAGGCAGGTGTATCGAGAATGATGGTGGTAGATAACGAACGCCTGGTCGGTTTGTTGTCGCTCAGTGACCTGCTGAAATTTATTGCGTTGAAAATTGAACTAGAAGACCACGACGGATCGATCAATGACGGCTCTGTTGAGGCCCGCTGAGTTCGAGTGTTGCACGTTTTGGAGTGCGGCGATTCATCGCCGCTTTGGTATTTTTCGACTTGGAGCCACTTATTCTCGATCCGAGGTAAGCACCAGTGTGGAGTTACATTCGTTTAACCGCGTTCCCAGCGGGCCGCGACGGCAGGGGGAAACGCGGGGCGATGCCCACGCGGTTAAACGAGATGATGCCAAGAAGCTTCTACTGAAGTGCTTAAGTTGCGGTGACGCTGAAAAAGTGCTGCGCACTGGAGAGCAAAGCGGTGACAAGTCACCGCAGTCCACAACAAAACTGCGAAACTCGATTTAAGCCATGTCGCAAAGCAAACATTCTTACAAAGAGGCGGCTCAATTGACGCTCACGGAATTGATCGAGAAACTCTCGGACCCGGACGCCTATCCGTATTCCGTTGACGAAGTGGAAGTTCGGCAGACTCACATCTCGGCGGTGTTTCTTGCTGGCTCCTATGTCTACAAGGTCAAGAAGCCCGTCGACTACGGGTTCCTTGACTTCGGCACACTCGACAAGCGACGACACTATTGCGATGAAGAGGTGCGGTTGAACCGCCGCCTGGCCCCTGACGTTTATCTGGGCGTTGTGCCAGTCACACGTTGTGACGAGCGACTCTGCTTGGAGGGCCAAGGCGAGATCGTCGAGTGGGCCGTGAAAATGCGGCGTCTGCCTGACGGCGCAACGCTTCAGAATCGTCTCCAGCAGGTTGATGTGGACGCCAACGTCATACGGAAATTGGCCGACAGGATCGCTGACTTTCACGCCAGCGCCGCCGCGGGGCCGCGGGTTGCCGCATTTGGACGCTTCGAAGTTGTCGCCGGCAACGCGAGAGAGAACTTTGAGCAATCGGTAGCTCATATCGGCACGACCGTCAGCGACGCTGTTTTCACGCGCGTGAAGACGCTAACCGAGGATGCGCTGACCCGCCACCGACCGCTGATCGAATCGCGAGCCGAACGCGGCATACCGCGCGACACGCACGGCGATCTGCGGCTGGACCATGTCTACGTTTTTCCGGATTGTGAGCCGCCGGGCGACTTGGTAATTATCGACTGCATTGAGTTCACGGAGCGATTTCGCTTTGCCGATCCCATTGCGGATATGGCGTTCCTCATTATGGGGCTTCACCTGCGAGGCCGCCGGGATTTAGGCCACGAGTTTTTGGACGCTTACATCCGCACGTCGGGCGACGGCGAAGGCCGCGCTCTGGTTCCTTTCTATACGGCCTACCGGGCGGTCGTACGGGGCAAGGTGGAAGGCTTGAAGCTATCTCGCACCGAGATCACGGATGCTGACCGGGCAGTCGCGCTGACGAAGGCACGAGGCTCGTGGCTGCTGGCACTCGGCGAGTTGGAGACAGCCAGGCGAAAGCCGTGCTTGCTGCTCGTTGCCGGACTGCCAGGCACTGGCAAGTCGACGTTGGCGCAGGCGGTCGCCGAACAAGCCGATTTTCGGGTGATTCGATCCGATGTCGTGCGCAAGGAGTTAGCCGGTGTCGCGATCGAGCATCGAACGGCGTCGGCATTCGGCACAGGCATCTACACCGCCGAGTGGACACGGCGCACGTACGAGGAATGTCTTCGCCAGGCTGAGGAGCTACTGTTCGAGGGGAAGCGTGTCCTCGTTGATGCCAACTTCCGCGACGAAGCCTGCCGCCGAACATTCCTCGACGCGGCGACTCGCTGGGGCACGCCAACCGGAATACTCGTGTGCGACGCTGCTCCAGAAGTTGTGCGCGAACGATTGAAGAACCGCCGCAATGATGTCTCCGATGCGGACTGGTCCGTCTATGAGCTGGCTGCGGAAGGCTGGGAAGAACCCAGCGTTCGGCCGCACTCCGCTCTCCAGATTATTGATACCGGAGGAAGTGTGGAACACGCGATATCTCAAGCCATTGATGCCTTGCGGCAATGGGATCTTTACGCAGGTGAGTAACTGTCGTCGCCGTATTCGCAAAGGGAAGCAAGGGACGATCACGGTCACCAACAATCAACGGCCTGCGATGGCATTGTGTTTGCACTGCGAGAAGCGACAATTGAGCACCATTGCGAGCGCGAACCCTGAATCAGGAAGAAAGAGGTTATCGACATGAAACGATTCAAAAACATTCTTGTTGCCACCGATACACAATTGGACGCCCAACCAATCGTTGACGAAGCTGCGGAGATCGCTCAGCACAACGGAGCCTCGTTGAAGATCGTCGATGTCGTGCCGGAGTTTCCCTGGACCGTTCGACTGGCGATGAAGGACCACGAACATGTGCGTGACCTGATGGGACGCGAGAAGCAAGAATGCCTCGAAACCCTGGCCGCGCCAATCCGTGACAAGGGAATCAGCGTCGAGACAAAAGTGCTGCGGGGCAAGACCTCGGTCGAAATTATCCGTGAAGTGTTGCGCCACAAGCACGACCTCGTGCTTCGAGTGGCCAAGGGCAAAGACAGTCGACGCAGCGGATTCTTCGGCACCACGGGTGTCCGACTGCTACGAGAATGCCCGTGTGCTGTTTGGCTGGTTGCGCCCGCTCCCACGCCACAGTACAAGCACGTGTTGGGTTGCGTCGATACATCGAACGGCGACGAGCTGGATGCGGAACTCAATGGCAAAGTCCACGAGTTGGCATCCGTGGTCAGCGAATATTACGGCGCGCAATTTTCGATTGTGCATGCCTGGTCGATCTTTGGCGAACAATTATTGAAAAACAGGATGAATCAAGAAGAGTATGAGGAGATGAATGAGAATAACCGAAAACAGATCGAGTCGCTGCTAGACAAGTTTCTGCAAGCGCGTGGCAGCAGCGTCCGCGACCAGAACGTACACATGATCAAAGGCGAAGCTCACAATGTCATTCCAGAGTTTGTCAGCAAGAACGGCGTGGACCTTGTGGTGATGGGCACGCTGGCACGCAGCGGCACAACGGGCATGATCATCGGCAATACCGCCGAACGGATTTTGAACTCGATCGAGTGTTCCGTTCTGGCGTTCAAGCCCAACAGCTTTGTATCGCCGATCACGTTGGGCGACTACATCAACCCGACTCAGGAATCGAGCGAACCATAACAGCGGCTAACATAATCCACACGGATGTAACGAGATGAACGACCGCAAACAACCGATGACGGCTTGGCCTTCACTGGACGCATGAAAGTGGCGTAAGCTTCCAGCTTGCGATCTGAAGCCTTGGCAAGCAGGATGCTTATCCCACGAAGCGACTGCTGGCCGAGCGACTAACGAACTTACAAAGGCAAGACCAGCAAGCACCAGGCGGTAACGACGATGGGGGCTAGCAAGCCGATGAAGATGCCAACTTGAAAAAGGTCTCGTGCTTCCAGGCGGCCGGTGCCGTAGGCGATGGCATTGGGCGGGGTTGAGATCGGCAGGCACATCGCGGCAGACGCGCCCAGCGCAAGAGACACCACGGTTTGTTGTTCATAGCCAGCAGTGGCGGCAATGGCGATGGGCACCAGGATGTTCGTGGCCGCCGTGTTACTCATCAAGTTTGACAGAATCGCAATCGTGAAGGTCAGCATAAGAGCCAGGCCAGCGACTCCCAACCGGTGCAACGGTAACTGCTCCATCAACCAACTCGCCAGGCCAGTGTCCGTGACGGCCACGCCCAAAGCGAGCCCCCCGGCAATCAACAGCAAGACGTCCCACTGAATCGCGCGGATGTCAGAAGCGTCGAGTACCCCGATCGCCGTCAGCACACAGATGGGAACGAAAGAAATGACTGTCGCGGGAACGCCGTGCAAAGCACTGGTGAGCCACAATCCAACGGTACTGGCGAAAACCATCATGACGGCCAGTCGCCGCCACAGAGGGATGCTTGAGTTTTCAGAACGGGAAACGTCTAACGGTGAAGTATCGATGCTTCCGGATGTGGACGGATAACGCACCACCAGATAAACCCAGGCAATTCCCAGCAGGCCCAGCGCAGGAGGCAATCCCGCTACTATCCAATTGGCGAAGTTTACGGGGGCGATGTCTCGAAGTGACTCCGCAGCGATCGCGTTGGGCGGGCTTCCGATCACCGTGCCCATTCCGCCGAGGTTCGCCGCCACGACGACTCCCAACAACAGCCCCGTGCCAAACCGGTCATCTGCTGAGGACGATCTGATCAAGGGCATCATCATGGCGATCATGATTGTGGCGGTCGCCGTATTCGAGATGAACATCGAAAAGACAAACGTGACGATCATGCATCCGAGTAATTGCATGCGGGGGCCGTTGCCCAGCCGCCGCAGGACATTGCGAGCGATCCAAACCGTGAGCCCGGTCTTCTCGGCGGCCGCCGCCAACACGAAGCCGCCGAAGAACAGCCAGATCAACGGACTGCCCCAGACTTCGACGAAGCGATCCCAGTCTTTTGCGTCTTGTGCGAAGACTCCGCCCGGTCGCCCCAGAATCGCGATTTCCAGTCCAATGACCAGCAAACCAACAGCGAACGCCGGAATCGCCTCACTGATCCACAGTCCCGCGGCAAGGATCAAGATGAACAAAGCCCAACGACCGGCGTCGCTTAACCCAGCATATTCCGGCAGTAATGCAGCAACCCATGCCACAGCGATACACGCCACCAATTTCAGCAATGCTCGCCATGAGGAAAACTGCAGCGGCCCCAACACCGCGGTCGCGTCGGATCGAGTGTCGGTCATTGAACTTTCATCGCTGTCGCTGGGATCAAGGGGAAGGTCACGACGGATTGCAAATCGAAGGCCGAAAAGCTGCAACGACACGAGGGTCGGTGGCTTTCGTTGCGAAACGTCGACTGTGTCACCGCGCGTTGACTGTGTCGCCGCGTGTTGACGCACAAGGTGCCCGGTAGCAGTGTACAGTCCTGTTCAGATCGGAGAAGGGCAAGGGCACCTTCCCAAGGGGCGCTCGTCATGTGTGATTGATGCCCGGTCGTGGTTCGGGGTTTTCGCGTGAAGTTTAGGCCGATCTGAATGCCACGCGGCCACAACTGGTATGATTCGTGCTTACTAAGCACCTCGTCACACGATTCTTGGCATAACTCGTTTAACGGCAAGCCGCAGGCGTCGGCGGGCGTGAGCAAAAACGGTCGCCTGCGGCTTGCCGTTAAACGAAAAAACGGTCGCCTGCGGCTTGCCGTTAAACGAACACACTTGTGACTGGGTGCTTAGTCCCATTCGACTTCCGAATTTTCCTTTTTCAAGCTTGGCGGCGTAGCGGACACGATGACAACAACTGAAATACCAATGAATCGATGGGAGAAGCTGGAAGGGGCACCGTTCCCGCAAGGGGTAACTTGGAGTGAAACGGATCGAGCGTTCAATTTTTCAATCTACTCGAAACACGCCGAGGCCGTGCATCTATTGCTCTATTCGAAGGCCGATCTGGTTCACCCGGTCCTGGAATACGCATTCGATTACCTCAAGAACAAATCGGGCCCCATCTGGCACTGTCGCGTCAGTGCCGATGAGGCGCAGGATGCCGCGTATTACGCCTACCGAGTCGACGGTCCCGCGCCCGCCGCGGGATACGAATGGCACAACTTCGATTTTGAAAAAATCTTGTTGGACCCGTCTGCTAGAAGCGTTTTTTTTCCAGACGAGTTCAGCCGTGAAGCAGCCTGCCGACCAGGATCGAATGCGGGCCAAGCCCCGCTGGGCGTGCTGCCGACCATGGTGTGCGAATTCGACTGGGAGGATGATCGGCAGCCTCGACATGATTCTGATCTCGTCATTTACGAGCTACATGTTCGCGGATTCACACGCCATCCAAACTCCGGTGTTCTTGCATCTCATCGAGGAACCTTTCTGGGCGTGATCGACAAGATTCCGTATCTCGTCGAATTGGGTATCACGGCGGTTGAGTTGATGCCGGTGTTCCAATTCGATCCCGACGAGGGAAACTACTGGGGCTATATGCCGCTGAGTTTCTACGCAGCTCATCAAGATTACGCCACGCAACCCGAGAAATGTAACCAGCAAAATGAATTTCGCGAGATGGTGAAGGCCCTGCACCGCGCCGGTATCGAAGTGATCCTCGACGTCGTTTACAACCACACCTGCGAAGGCGACCACCACGGCCCGACATACAGCTTCAAGGGCATCGACAGCAGCACCGCGTACATGATGACCGGCGATCCGGCCGCTCCGTTCGCCAACTACAGCGGGACGGGCAACACGATGCATACGGCCAATCGAGCCGTTCGCCGGCACATCGTCGATAGCCTGCGGTTTTGGGATTCTCAGATGCGCGTCGATGGCTTTCGTTTTGATTTGGCATCCGTGTTCACGCGCAATTCGAACGGCTCCATCAATCTTAAAGACCCACCGATCATCAGTGAAATTGGTACGAATGCCGAACTCCGCGACAATCGACTGATCGCCGAACCCTGGGACGCGGGTGGCGAATTTCAACTCGGCCAAAAGTTCCCCGGCCAGCGGTGGATGCAGTGGAACGCCCACTATCGCGATACGCTGCAACGTTTCGTCCGTGGCGACGCGGGGCTGGTCGGCGCGCTGATGACAAAAATCTATGGCAGTGATGATCTCTTTCCCGACGATCGAATGAACGCTCTGCAGCCGCTGCTAAGCGTCAATTACATCACGTCGCACGACGGCTTCACGCTGTACGACATGGTCTCGTACAACCACAAACGCAATTGGGCCAACGGCGAAAACACCGCCGACGGTGCGGTCGAATCGAGTTGGAACTGCGGCTGGGAGGGCGATGAAGAAGTGCCACGGGAAGTCCTTCAGCTTCGCAAGCAGCAAATCAAGAACTTCATCTGCTTGTTGATGCTGTCCAACGGAACGCCGATGTTCCGCATGGGCGACGAATTCATGCAGACTCAGGGCGGCAACAACAACCCCTACAACCAAGACAACGAAACGAGCTGGCTGGATTGGGATCGCTTGAACGAGCACGGCGACATATTCCGCTTCGTCAAACAAATGATCGCCTTTCGCAAAGCACATCCATCCATCAGCCGTTCACGCTACTGGCGAGAAGACATCAAGTGGTACGGCACCGGCCGTCTGGTCGACATGTCGCCGAGCTCGCAACAGCTCGCTTACTGTCTGCACGGAGCATCGCAGAACGACATCGATCTCTATGTGATGATCAACACGGCCGCGCAGCCGATCGACTTCGGAATTCAGGAAGGAACTCCCGGCTCATGGCACCGCATCGTCGACACCTCGCTTCCCAGCCCCACGGACTTTGCGGAGTCGCCAGACGAGACCGTCAATCAAGCGATCTACTCCGTAAGCGGTCGATCCGTTGTCGTGCTGTCAACCAAATGCAGTTAAGTCAGAAGCTGGAGATCGCTTGACACACAACAAAATGGTCGCAACATACCGAACGATCCACCGGACCCGTCGGTGGGATTCGCACTTTTTCAGCAGCCTCCATCGGGCCGCGTTTTCCGTGAGAGCGCGGCCCGATGGGAACGCGGTTAAACGAAACCAATTCTCCACAACAAACCAATTTTCCTACGGAGCTAAAGATGTCAAAGGCAATCGAACAACCGCAACGCAAACACTCGACCAGCACCGGCACGATGAAAGCCTTCGTCATGGAAGGAATCGAAAAGGTCGGATTCACCGACAAACCGATCCCCGACGTTGGCCCCAACGACGCCGTCATCAAAACAACGCGAGCACTGGTTTGCACATCGGACGTTCACACCATCCAAGGCGCGATCGGCGACCGACAAAACCTGACGCTCGGACACGAAGCGGTGGGCCTGATTCACAAACTTGGTAGCGAAGTGACCGGCTTCAAAGAAGGCGACCGCGTCTTGGTCGGTTCCATCACACCCTGTTTTCATTGTGACAATTGCCAGCGCGGATACACGTCGCAATGTGACGGCATGCTGGGCGGGTGGAAGTACGCGAACGTGAAAGACGGCAGTTTCGCTGAATATTTTCATGTTAACGATGCGATGGCAAACCTTTGCCCAATTCCCGATTCGATCTCGGATGACGTCGCCGTGTACGCAGCCGACATGTTGTCAACCGGTTTCATGGGTGCCGAACACGCGAACATTCCCATGGGCGGAACCGTGGCGGTGTTCGCTCAAGGCCCCGTCGGATTGATGGCGACGGTCGGAGCAAGACTACTCGGAGCTGGACAAATCATCGGCGTCGATGGTGTGGCCGAGCGCTTGAAGCTGTCCAGGCATTTCGGCGCGGATGAAACGGTCGACTTCAACAAGGTCGATACTGTCGAGGCGATCATGGAGCTCACAAACGGCAAAGGTGTCGATTCAGCGATCGAATGCCTCGGCGCGCAAACCACGTTTGAAGCCTGTATCAAAGTGACTCGTCCAGGCGGCACGATTTCGGTCGCAGGCTACTTCGGCCACGGCGACAGCGTGGACATCCCACGCGTGGAATGGGGCGTTGGCATGGGTGACAAGGTCATTCGCACAGGGCTTTGTCCCGGGGGCAACGTTCGCATGAGTCGCTTGCTGCGTCTGATCGAAAACGGGCGCGTCGATCCAA
>CAUJKL010000138.1 GCA_963204995.1 Planctomycetota bacterium
CGCGAGTGCATAGACAGCATAATGGCGCGGTCGGCCTTCGTCATCCGCCGAACCCACGACAACGCCGAACACTCTGGCCCAGGAGATTTTTATGTCAGCCGTCCGCTCCCTCCTTTTGTTGTTGATTATCCACGTGGTTCAACAAACGGCGTTCGCCGAAGCCACGGTGCTCACCGATCGAATGCACCATCTGCGAGTGGGCGCGGGTCGAGAGTGGGCGGATTTTCCCGAGGCGGCCGAGGCGACGGAGTTGGAAGTAACTTTCGATGCCGGGCGGAACGAGAGCCCGGCCACGCTGCGGTTACGCCAGCAGGACGTGAAGCAAAATTGGAAAGTGCGGTTGAACTCCGTGGACCTGGGAGTGCTGCGAGTCGACGAGAATGACATGCTCGTCTATTTCGAGATCCCGGTCGGAACGCTTGTCGAAGGAGCAAACAAACTGCTCGTTCAGCAACTGGGAGACAAAAGTGACGATGTTCGCGTCGGCGAGATTTGGATCGATGATCGATCTGTCTCGCAGTTTTTCGGCGAAGCAAACGTCGATGTTTCGGTCGTCGATGCCGATACGCAACAGACGATACCGTGTCGACTCACCATTCTGAATGCTTCCGGAGCTTTGCAGACTCCCGGGTGTGAATCCAACGATCATCTGGCCGTACGGCCCGGGATCGTCTTCACGTCGACGGGACGAGCGACTTTCGGTTTGCCTCCTGGTTCGTACAAGTTGATCGCCGGTCGTGGTTTTGAATACTCGATCGATAACGCGACGTTCACGATCAAGGCTGGCGAGCGGTCCACTCAGAAGCTGTCGATTCGGCGAGAGGTTCCGACGGATGGATATGTCGCCTGTGACACTCACGTACACACACGCACGCATTCCGGTCACGGCGATGCCACGGTTCAGGAGCGAATGATCACGATCGCGGCGGAAGGCATCGAGTTGCCGATCGCGACGGACCACAATGCTCACATCGATTACGAACCGTTCGCCCGCGAGATGAAGGTGCGGCAGTATTTCACACCGGTCATCGGAAACGAAGTTACGACGCGAACCGGACACTTCAATATCTTTCCCGTCGCATCAGGAGCCAAGACACCGGACCATCGCTCCGACGAGTGGAAGCAGACGTTTGACGGGGTATTTGCCACACCTAATGTAAAAGTCGCCATCTTGAATCATGCCCGCGACCTGCATGGTGGCACGACACCGTTTGGTCCCAAGTTGTTCAATGCGGCGTCCGGCGAAAACATCGCCGACTGGCACATGGGGTTCAATGCAATGGAGGTTGTAAACTCGGGCGCGACGCAGACCGATGTGTTGCAGCTGTTTCACGATTGGATGGCGGTGCTCAATCGAGGCTATTCGGTCACGCCGGTTGGGGGCAGCGATTCGCATGACGTCGGGCGTCACTTCGTCGGTCAGGGCAGGACTTACATTCGCTGCGCTGATCGCGAAGCCGGCAACATTGATGTCCAGCAGGCTGTCGCAAGCTTCGTGAACGGCAAGGTCATGGTCAGTTACGGGCTGCTAACCGAGTTAAAAGTCGATGATCGTTATCACTCAGGCGACTTGGCCAAAGTCGCCGGTGACGAGGTCGTCGTTGATCTGCGCGTGCTCGGGCCGCATTGGGTACGCGCCGACAAGGTCATGCTGTTCGCGAATGGACAGCTTGTTCGTGAGCAGACGATCGAAGATGGCGATCGCGGCTCGCGTCCCACTGGAGTCATCTGGTCCGACCAATGGGAATTGCCGATGCCGCGTCACGATGTTCACCTCGTCGCATTAGCGGTTGGGCCGGGCATCGACAGCCTGCATTGGAGAACGGCAAAGCCTTATCAACCGGATACCATCGATCCGGCGACGAGTGTGCTCGGTTGCAGTGGGGCAGTGTGGCTGGACGTGGACGGTGACGGGATGCGAACGTCGGCACGACGATATGCCGAGCAGGTTGTCACGCAGGCTGCGGGCAAGTTAGACGAGCTCTTCCAGGCACTCGCCAGGTACGATCAAGCGGTCACCATACAAGCTGCCTCACTGATGCAAGCGTCTGAAAGCTCGGTACAAGAAAGGCCGTTTCAAGACCTGCTCGGCGACGCGCCGCCCCAAGTGCGACGCGGATTTGCCGCCTATCTAGCAGCGTGGCGTGAGAACCAACGGGCTCAAGTAGAACGTTGAAGCTGGCTTCAGTCGTGACCTGAACGCCGCCGGTACAGCTCGTGAACGCGTGTGGCAAGCGTGAGTCGGCGCCCGGGGCTGAAGAACTTTGTTACCTCTTTACCTAGACGACGCAAAGGTTGTTTTTTAACTGGCCGCATCAACTCTCCCAGCCCCCGCGACTGAAAACAACGAAAACTTGTAGGGTTTTTGTTGAATATGTCCAGCGTTCGGTCGATCAATAACCTAGCGACCGCTGTGGTTGGGAACCCCCCTGGTTCTATCCGGCGTTCCTGTTCTCAAGTCATGTATTGAACGGCTGTGATTTCCCGCCCAGTCGACTTCGCATTTCGATAACGGAGAATCGGTAATATGAAGATGTGTCTAACTTTAGCATTGGTATTGGTGGCCAGCATCGCTGTGGCGGCTGAGCAGACAAGCCCAGTCATTTCAGACGTTGCCTTACAGGAAAATGGCGTGTTGAAGGGACAGATCCTCAACACAACCGGCATCCCACAAGCGAAGTCGCAAGTGGCGATGATCAAAGATGGCAAGGTGATCGCCACCGCTATGACAGATACGAACGGCGAATTTGCAGTTGCTGGCGTGATCCCCGGCGTATACCAGATCGAGTCGCCTCATGCCGGTGGCGTGTACCGAGTTTGGGCTCAACGAACTGCCCCGCCAGCTGCGAAAAGCGGCGTGTTAATGGTGGGTGACACCAACGTCGTGCGAGCGAATTTGTTCGATCCCGCCTACCGTCAGGCACTGAATGGTGCTATCGCCGGTGCTGCAATCGCGACGGGCGTAGGCTACGCGTTGGACTACAACAAGAGCGGCAGCTAAGCCAAACCGGCGAGGCAGATCGCCGCACGAAGAACGGCTTAGATGATCGACTATAGGGCACACTTACCGGCTTAATGCCAGTTGGTGTGCCTATGGTCGTTTATAGGCGATCAGCAGATTTAGGCCGAGTGGCGAGCCTCATACGCTGAGATCTTGGCTTCTTGTAGCAAGGTAAGCGCGATATCGTCGAGCCCGTGCAGCATGTTGTAGCGACGTGATTCGTCAACCTCGAAGGATAATTCGAGCCCATACGCATCGGACAAGGACTGTTTTTCAAGATCGACTGACAGCTTGTACTCTGGGTGCTTGGCTGCGAGCGTGAACAACTGCTCGACCGTCTCTTCGCTCAACTTGATCGGGAGGACCGAGTTTTTGAAGCAGTTGTTATAGAAGATATCTGCGAACGAGGGGGCGATAATAACCTTGATGCCATAATCGGCCAGCGCCCACACCGCATGCTCGCGACTCGAGCCGCAACCAAAATTGCGACGAGCCAATAAGACCGTGGCCCCCGCAGCCGCTGGCTGATTCAATTCGAAGTCAGGATTGTTTGAGCCATCTTCGTTGAAGCGCCAATCGAAAAAGAGAAACTGCCCGAAGCCGGTTCGCTCGATCCGCTTGAGGAACTGCTTGGGGATAATCTGATCGGTATCAATTGCGGCCCGGTCCATGCAAGCGACCAGACCGGTGTGTGTTATGAAGGGATCCATGAGGCAAATGTCCAAATCCGAATGACCAATGACTAGTTACTACTTAAACTCCCAGTTGCGAACGTCGACAAAGTGACCGGCAACCGCAGCTGCCGCAGCCATCGCTGGCGAGACCAGATGGGTTCGTCCGCCTTTGCCTTGACGGCCTTCAAAGTTGCGATTGCTTGTCGATGCACAGCGTTCGCCGGGTGCGAGTTTATCGGGATTCATGGCCAGGCACATGCTGCAACCGGCTTCACGCCAGTCGAAACCGGCCTCTTTGAAAATCTTGTCCAGCCCTTCCGCTTCGGCTTGGACTTTCACTTGACTGCTGCCGGGAACGACCATCGCGTTGACGCGGCTGGAAACGTGATGCCCTTTCGCGACGCTGGCGGCCGCGCGAAGGTCTTCGATTCTGGCGTTAGTACAAGACCCGATAAAGACGCGATCGAGTTGCACATCAACGAACGGTGTGCCAGCTTTCAGGTCCATATACTCCAGTGCCCGAGCCGCAGTTTTTTGGTCCGTCTCGTCGCCCAGTGTCGAAGGATCCGGAATCGATGCAGTGACCGCGATAACCTGCCCAGGGTTCGTGCCCCAAGTGATCTGCGGAGCGATGTCGGCGGCTGAGAAGCTGAGCGACTTGTCATAGCTCGCTCCAGGATCGGAAGGCAGCTGCATCCAGCGAGCCACGGCAGCGTCGAAATCTTTGGGAGCGAATTCGCGACCGCGCAGATAATCAAACGTCTTTTGATCGGGTGCGATCATGCCAGCCCTTGCGCCGGCTT
>CAUJKL010000139.1 GCA_963204995.1 Planctomycetota bacterium
CCCGTCGCCTCGACTTTCGCGGCCCTGATCGCTTCCAGAACCTTGCCCTGTTTTTTGAACGCTGCCAACTGAGTGGCGTTGAATTCGTAGGGACCAGCGATCGGCGGACGGAAATCGGTATTCAGGCTCTTGCCGCCCCAAGCCGTCTTGATGATCAGAATCGGCTCGTCCAGCGACTTCTGCATATAGATCCCGAAAGTGAACTCGGGACCGATCTTGGGGCCTCGCTCCTGGGCACCAAACCCGGCGGTTAACTTGCCGATCTGCTCCTCGTCGGCACTGCCAATCGACGAGATGCATACGCTCTCGCACACCCGGTACGTCCCGTCGGCGACCCGCATCTCTTCGAGAATTGGTGCCGTCTTCGGGTCCAGCCTCATGGCGTCAATCGTGCGAACGTGTGCATGCCCTTGCATGTTGGATTGCCCGGCGAGAATGAACACCTTGAGCGGCTTGCTCTGATCTGCTGGCTCGCCACGTGCGGCAACCGTGGGAAGGACGAGGATGGCCAACATCAGTGCTATGATGGGCGTGATATTTCTAATCCGGGTGCGCGACGTCATCGGTGAGCCTTTCGAGTGCGTAGTTCGGTGGTCTGCGGGTAAAGTAATCGATTCACGGCGTCGACACAATTCTCCGCAACTCGCCCAAAGATCTAGTCACCCATTTTGCGACGGCGCGAGGATTGAACTAACGCTTCCTTTGCTCGGCGTGACAGTTTTTTGATCGCCAGTTCTCGCTTTAAAGCGGCGCTGTGATGGGGCTGCTCTTCCTGAGCCTTGGCTTCTACCTCGACGGTCAACGCGAGTCCGCGCCAACACTGCGGAACGTCCCGCACATCGATGAAGTCGTGATGAGGCCTCGGTTTCTTCCCCTGCCAACCTGCGAGCGGACTCGATAGGTGAAACAGCGGCTCGCGGTCCCACGTGGCAATGGCCTCGCGAGTCGCCTCTTCTATAGAAAGTTCATCCGGATTGCAGCGGTGATGATGTACGTCGTAGACCAGCGGGATACCTTCGTCTCGACAGATCGGCAACAGGTCAGACGGCGTATAGGTCGTATCGTCGTTCTCAAGTGTCAGCAGAGCTCTCGCTCGCGCGGACAGAAGATTGAGATTCTTCGCGAGCCGCGCCAAAGCGTCCGGCTTGTCGCCATATCCCCCACCGCCGTGAATATTGACCACATCGGCTCCCACCCATACAGCAACCTCTGCCTGATACTCAAGCTCCTTCACGGATCGGTCAACGACGTCCGGACGAGGCGAGTTCAAGACGACAAACTGATCGGGATGAAAACAAGTGCGAACGTCATGCGTTTTGGCGAACTCACCACACGCCTTGAACTGTTTAACAATCTCGCCGCCTTGAGGGAGGTCGCCTATTTCGTAGCCGCATTCGGAGTGCGACTTCAAGGGAAGGATTTGGCTGTTAATCCGAAACGAACCAATTCCGTTGTCGGCACAGAATCGCAACGATGCCCGCAAAGCCTCGGCGTTCGCTAGACACAACTCGGATAACTTATCGAGGGCCGCAGCACGATTCATCGAGCTGTTGGCTTTGACAGTCGTGTTGCGGAACTTGATCGGCTGCTCCGCAAAGAGGCAGCAAAGGCCAAGGCGGAGAGACGTCGCAGATCTAACTTCGGTCGTCACGTGCTTAGGCACTTTCAGTTCATCCTGTTACCGAACCGTTGCCGCGTTAATCCCACGACAACGTCAATGACCTCAGGATAGGCGACTCGCGGTAGGTTATGCTTCAGCATAACAACGTGTGTGAGTGAGATGGTGAATCCGCAACACCTGCTCGTCGGCAATCGAGGCGAAGCGACGCCGCTCCGGTGGCTGGATTGAGGGTCAACCTGGGGACGCTGAGAATGTCGGAACGGCGCTTCGCTTGGTCCAGCCTACTTGGCGTCAACCGCTGGCACGTCGTGCGGATGTGCTTTCAGGACGTACGACTGACAGTTCTTATTGCTTCCTGATTTCGATGATGTACTTCATCAAATCATCGAAGTCCTTTCGGCTCTTTAGCTGCTTGGCTAAATTCTCTGGCATCAAGGAAACGTTTGAATCCAAGGCCTCTTCGATGTCATCCCGCTTGATCTTGATCGGTTCGGGTTCGGCGAGATTTCGCAAGGCGATTTCCCGGTCGTTTTCCGAAATCCTTATGCCCGTATGCACCTTGCCATTGACATCTAACACGCTGACCTGAGCGAAGTCCTTGTCGATCAACTTCGATGGACGCAGGATGGACTCCACGAGTTGCTCGGGTGTTAACTTGGTCGTTAACTTTGCCAAGTCAGGACCAAGGCGAGCGACTCCCTTCGGTGGATCGTGGCACGCGAAACAAGCCGCGGCTGATTCATAGAAAACCTTCTTTCCTCGCCGAGTCTTTCCTTGTTCGATCGCGATGTCGGCAAGTTCCGCTGGCGAGGTGGCAAGCAGTTCGGCCTGCAAGGCGTCGTTCGAAAATTCTTCCGCCAAAGTCGCAGGTATGTTGCCTATCAGGGCTTCTTCAAGTGGGTGCTCGGCGAGCAGTTCCTCCGGTTTCCAAAAAATCGTGCGGTCAATTGTCTGCTCGCGAACCTCCTTCACGCTCGCAGCGGTGACGGGAGCTGCTTCATTGCCCCACGTGTTGCGCACAAACGTCAGGACGGCCGCCACTTCCTCATCTTTCAGGAGGTTGCGGAAAGCGGTCATCGGTGGCACGCCACGCGCCGGGTCATACGTCTTGCCGTTAACTGTCATTTTTCCCCAGAGACCGTGCAACGCCATCTTGATCAGACGCTCTTCACTCCCATTGACCCAAGGACTGCCGACCAGCGAAGGATAGACGTTTGCGTTGCCTTGACCGTGCGTCAAGTGACACGTCGCACAGTGTGATTCGCGTTGATAAACCTCTGCCCCCAGCTTGTAGACGTCTTTATCGGCACCACTGAGGTGCTTTGGCGGATCGAATTTGACGAACTCGCTCTCGGGGGGAGCTGCAAACCCACTGGCTCCCTTCGTGTCGACGTTGTACCAAAAATGCTTAACCGCATTCGCCGCAACGACCGCGTGCATCACGTCAGAATTCAGCAGCGTGTTCAACAGTTCGTCGTTTTGCACGTTGTGCTGCTGGTGCAACCACAAGGCTTCTAATAAATGGTGAGCCTCGGTTTCGTCGTTCGGATCAAAGTCCTTCATCCACTCGCGCGTCGCCGCGATCACGGCGTCCGAGTCACGAGCACTCAATTCAACGCGAGTTCGATGGCGAACACCGTCGACGGGATGCTTGAGGTTCTCCAGCAACGCGGCGATCGGTTGGCCGTGGATTTTGACGGGCTCTTGCAGTGGCCGATCCTTCACCGTCAGCCGAAAGATACGACCGTGCTGGTGGTCGCGATTGGGATCACGAATATTGTGTTGCATGTGACCAATGATCGCGTTTTGCCAGTCGGCTACATACAACGCTCCGTCCTCTCCGATGACGGCATCGGTCGGACGAAAGTTTCGGTCTTCGCTGTTGAGCAATTCAAGTCCAGGCGTCCCCCACACCTCACCGAACTTGCGGAGATGGCCGTCGCCTTCGCGATCGAGCTTGTACTGCTTGACGCCCAAGAAGCCAATCGTGTTACAGATCAGGAAATCCTGCTGGATGTCTTCCGGAAAGTGGTCTGACGACATGATCGCATCAGCAGCAACCGGGCGGAATTCCTTGGTCAGCAGCATGTGCATCTTGAATCCATTGCCTTCGGGACGCACTTGATACGATTTCCCGCCGGTGCCATCGTTTGCATAGCAGTAACCCCAGTAGTCAAAGCTGGTGCCATGCGGGTTGGGCGAGTTCGACGCATGCGGAGTGATGGCGAACGTTCGCGGGTCAAAGCGATACATGCCCGAGCCGCCGATATTCAGATTTTGCTTCCACGGCGTCTCGTGGTTATGCACCAGAAAAATCCCGCTTTGCCAATAGATCCCGCCGTCCGGCCCGTAGACCAAGTTGTTCGCGGCGTGGTGCGTGTCGGCGGTGCCAAGTCCTTGCAGAATCGGAAATCGCACATCCGCTTGATCGTCTCCGTCGGTATCTTTCAAAAACAAGAGGTCGGGGCCGGAGGTAACGAGGATCCCGCCACCCCAGAACTCGAAGCCGAGCGGATTGTGGACGTGCGCGAAGATTTTGCGCGTGTCTGCTTTGCCGTCGTGGTCCGTATCCTCAAAGATCATCAAGCTGTCGTTCATCGCTTTGCCGGGTTCCCACTTCGGGTAAGTATTCCAGCTCGCTGCCCACAGCCGACCTTTGGCGTCGACTTGCAACTGCACGGGATTAGCAAGGTCGGGAAACTGAACTTCGGACGCGAAGACGTTCAGTTGATAGCCATCCGGAACGTTGATCTTCGCGAGCGATTCTTCCGGACTGAGATATTCGACGCTGCCTTCTTTCTCTGCGTTTGAACTCTTACTGCCGCCACCGACATTTGAAATCACTTTTACAGGCGGCGGAACATTGCTGTCATCGATTTCATACGTCTTGCCTTCGGCCTCCGCCCAAATCGCTTTGTCCCGATTGGCGGTCATCACGTCCAGCATGACCAACTCGTGCTTCAAGACGTCGGCGTTGCTTTGACCATCGACAAACGTCAGCGTGGAGCGACCGCCCCAAATATCGTTGCCATCGGTGGCGCGATAGCGATTGTGCCAATGCCAGTTTTTGTCCACGACCGTTGCGTACAGCTTTGCAAGCTGTTCTTCGGCAGGTGGCGTCTTGCCAAGCAACGCTTGCGACATGATCCCGGCCAGCTGTTTGTATCCCGCCGGATTCAGGTGAATGCCATTGATTGTGTACCGGGCGGAACTTGAATCGAACAATTGTAGTGTCGGCGTGAAGAGGTCGACAAACGTAGCGCCCGTTGCCGCGGCAGCTTTCCGCGTGGCTTCGGTGTAGGCCGAAAGATTCGCATTCAATTCAGTGCCATCAGGTAAGTTCCGCTCGCCGGTGTTCTCACAGGCGATGGGACTGAACAAGACAAAGCGAACATCCTTTCCTTTTTCTCGTCGCAGTTCCGTGTACCGCGTAACCAGTTTTACCAATTCGCCTTGATACGCGTTCGCACCCGCCGGTCCGGCATACGATTCGTTATAGCCGTACATGACGAACACGACGCTGGGCCCAACGTGCTGCAGGTATTCGTCGTCGTTGGTGGCACCCTGGTTGCGAGGGCGAATATTAACCACGTCTCCGGAAAATCCCATGTTCCGGAAGCTGACATTCTTGCCCTTCAGATGGCTCTGCAGCACAGTCTCCACCCACGGATCGTGCTGCATCCGGTCGGCCAACCCGTTGCCGTAGATCGCGACAACATCGTTCTGTTTGAATTCGAACGGCTCGGCGGCGCTCGCTGTCTGTAAAGCCACAACGGGAAGTACAACGCAGAACAGTAGTCGAGTGAGTCGCGTCTTAAAAACTGAATGCTGCTGATGTGTCATGTTGTCAGATCTACCTTGCTTTGTATTCGCCGTTTGAAATTTGGCTTTGGCTTACAGAGTTAAAAGTGCGGTATTGAAACAGCATACTGAACAATGAAGGCCCAAGGAATTCCCACATGGGTCTCGAAACTAGCCTACTTGGCTATTTCTCTCGAGCAACAGTCTTCTTTGCGACGCCGAGGCAGATCCGAAATCCGTCGCGCGAGTCGGAATACGAAACACTGTGGATGCCCAGCCGGACGGCGCAACGCGCATTGCCCGGGACGTCGAAGTAGTTACCGCCTCGGCAAACGGGACTCGACACCGAAAGCTGCTCCGCGCTCTCGTAGTGAATCTCCTCATGTCCGCCTGTCGGATCGAAATGATCAAGCGTGAACTCCCAAACACCGCCACACATATCCGCGAGACCAAAACCGTTTCGTCCCTTCTCGCCGTAATGATCCACCGGCGACAGAAAGGCGAAGCCGTCACTCCACGGAGCATTCGCCAAGGGCCAGATGGTGTCTCGACCAGGAAGGAAGTCGACGGC
Organism: Planctomycetota bacterium; assembly: GCA_963204995.1. Taxonomy (GTDB): domain Bacteria; phylum Planctomycetota; class Planctomycetia; order Pirellulales; family Pirellulaceae. The sequence continues at coordinate 5,994 of CAUJKL010000139.1, forward strand.
GGAGATGTTGAGCCTGCCCTTGCCCTCCATCAGATCGTTTCCCCACCAGAAATAATGACTCTCCTGACTCCCGCCGCGGCAGGCATAGGCCCATTCGGCTTCGGTGGGCAAGCGGATTTCCCATCCCTCGGGCAGTCGCCCTGCCTGGCGTTCATTCTTCGTGAGCCAACTGCAAAAGGCTTTCATGTCCTGATAGCTGACGCAGACAACCGGGAAGTCCTCCTGCATCGGGATGCCGAAATTGGGATCGCGCCAGCTTTTGTCTTCCCTTCGTTCCCACGGATGGACGACTCCCGACTCAAGGTAATAGCGATCCCATTGGTGATTGAAACACTGCGTCCACCCGCCCGGCTTCTCCGCGTCCGTGACGTAACCCGTCTGATCCACGAACCGTCGAAACTGTGCCATAGTGACTTCCGTGCGCCCCATCCAGAATCCCTCGCCGACCCGCATGGGTCGCGGCTCGCCTTCATACTGCTCGCGAATCGTTCCCGGTTGTGCTCCTCCCTCAATGCCTGTCGCCCACTCTTTTTCTGCGGCCGTGCTGCCCATCATGAAACTGCCCAGCGGGATGTAAAGCAGTTCCAGGCCAACGCCGTTCCCAAGATCCAATTCCTTCGCGTCCCCCTGTTTTGGCTCATCAGCAAACGCTGGGACAATGGCAATGGAAGCAATGAATGCGACCAACAAAAGACGCCTGCGGCTTTGGAGCATTTTCATTTGATACATCTTCCAACTCTTTTCTTTTAGCGATCACAATGGTGTTGATAACAGATTTTCACTTCGAATCCCGTGCGTCAGCCTCGGCCTCGTCCACATTAACTGGGCGTCCCAGCGCCCGAGCGATCACGAAGTCCGTCAACCTTTGCGACGTGAACCAGCCTTCCCACATATTATGGCCCTGCCCCTCCACCACTTCGATCTTGATCGGACCGCCGTACTCGCGATAACGCTTCGCGAGTTCCGCTGAATTCGCTTCGAGCGGTACGACCGTGTCGCTGTCACCGTGAATATGGAACACCGGTACGCCAACTATGTTGGTACTCTGATCCGAACGATGGTTTGGGTTCATTATCTGCCCGCAATTCGCTTTAGTGGGAAGGACACTTATCATGATCATTTCCCGCTGTCGGCTGTCCAGTTGTTGGCTTCGACGAGGTCTTTGTGGCTGAAATGTTGGTGTCAAGACGTTAGCCCGGATTATTCACGGATTACGAACGTCGGGTACTGTGGAGTACCGAATTCTGAAACGAAGTGTGCGCACACATTTTGCAAACTGCTACAGGGTAGTTATTTGTGTGGTCGTTGTCGAATGGCTCGTCGGCTATAGGCACGGCTCCGCGAGCAGGGTCTGTTGAATTCCGCCACATTTTCTGAAATCCGAAGCTCCAGCGATGGCCTTGCGTTATTGGCCGTCACTGCGTGGTGTGCCGAAGCATGACCTACTGGCCTGCGATTGCCTGCGATGTTGCTGGCATGGCGGCCCGCCGCGGTCCAATGCTCACTCAAACGGGAGTGAAAATGCGGCTCATCTTCGCGCGACGAAAGCTGAATATTCGCGTCAAATCGCGGCGTACGACTAGCGGGTGTGTGATGAACCCGAAAGGTACGGCGTAACGCACAACATCTCGTATCAACGTGCCGCTCTCTGTCTCGTCAAATGTGTGGAGATGGTGCCAGCAGCGGTAAGGTCCTTGTACTTGTTCATCGACGAACTGAAACGGCGGCTCCCAGGTGCTGATCTTACTGCGCCACCGAATTGGCACTCCATGTAGACGGAGTTTGTAATCGATCAATGTCCCGGCGTGCATGTCGATGGGGCGGGGCGACTTGACCGAAAAGTGTAGCCAGGGCGGCGTAATCGTTTCCAACTGAAACGCGTCCGCAAAGAACGCAAAAAGCTGCTCTCGAGGTTCCTCGACCAAGAGTTCCGTGGTAAGTCGATAGCCGCCGGATGCACTTTCGGCCTTTTCGATCGTGAGCATATTCTTTCCACCGCAAATCGATCCACGCATTCTCTCATTGCTCACACCATCGACGCACTGAACAGTTCGTCCATATCCGATTCCGCAGCCATCGTGCGGAGTTTAGAAACGGCGCGTTGTTCAAGTTGCCGTACACGCTCTTTGGAGACACCCAGCTTGTCGGCCAAAGACTGGAAGGTACGGACTTTGCGGTATGCACCAAGCGCATACCGACTGCGAATGATGAAACGCTCGCGTCGATCAAGCTTGTCCAGCATCGAAGCGGTCAACTCACGAAGATTGCTCCACACTCGCTCGGCCGTTGTCGACGAAGAATGATCATCTTCCTGCTCGAAGGCCCACTCTTCAGCATCACGAACAAACTTCGCTTCTTCTGCGCGAGCCTTCGTAACAGCTCGATAGGCATTGCGGGCGATTGACCGATAAGCATACGTGCTGAACCGAAAGCCTCGGTCATAATCGAATTTCTCGACCGCTTGCATCAGCGTGAGGAGGCTGTCACTCAGCAAGTCATCGAACGATTGTTGAGGGGTAACGAACTTTTTGACGATCGACATCGCGAGCCGCGTGTTGGCCCGGATGATGTGGTCGCGGATGGCTTGAGCCCTGCTGAGCAATTGGTCGATCGTCGCAACAGCTTGCCCGTCAACATGGTCAGGGTCGAGTCGCGATCGCAGCGAGTTTGCCCGGAACTTGAGGTAGTTCATCTCGCGAAACAGAGCCGCTTCTTGCTCATGCGTCAGTAATTCGGCCTCGCACATTCGCCGCAGATGAGCCGGAAGCTCAGCGGGAGCTTTGACGCTACCAAGCTCTTCCATGGTGGTTTCAACGATCGATTCGCTGAACTCGTCGCCGTGGCGAAAGTTGCTATTGGGGATGAAGTCAATTTCCGTTCGCAGCAGTTCCAGCGTCCGTTGCCGGGCTGCTCCCGTGTATTGCTGTGAATTGACGACTGAGGATGGGTTCTCTCTCACAAGTGTTGCAGCGGTCATGTGTGGCCTCCAGATTAAAATACGTCCAAAACGTTCTTTGTGTTGTACCGCCTTCTATCGACTCGCACAACAGATAAAATCGTGCAAATCGTCCATTTTGGGCTTTATTCGCTCATAAGCCGATAATCCGCAGCAACTTATGAATTTCTGGCTGTTCGTGCGAAAGTTATTTGCTACAGTGCGGCAAGCGGCCCGACGTCTGCTCGTGGATAAAAACAGTCACATCGTCCAATTGAGATCATCCTTGCGAGACCTCTTAACTCCAAAACAATTGGCCCGCGCGATCGACGTCAGCGAATCGTCGGTAAAACGCTGGTGCGACAAGGGCGTCATCGAGACGCAGTACACGGCGGGAGGGCATCGGAGGATCACGATGGCGGGCGTGCTGGAGTTCGTCCGGAGCGGCAAATTCGAGCTCGTGCACCCGGAAGCCCTCGGCTTGCCACCCACGAGTGGCCAAACGGCTCGCGTCGTAGATCGCGCCCGAGAACAACTCACGGAGGCATTGATCGCTGGCGATGAAGGGCTATGTCGCCAGATCGCCATCGACCTTTATCTGGCGGAACACAACCTGAGCGTCATCTGCGACGATGCCTTCGCCGCCGCATTTCGGCAGATCGGCGAGCGTTGGTCCTGCGGCGAGGCAGAGGTGTACCAAGAGCGACGCGGTTGCGAGATCACGCTGCGAGTACTGCATGAGCTACGAGCGATCCTTCCGCAGCCCGCCGAAACCTCTCCACTAGCGATCGGCGGGGCTGCGTCGGGTGATCAATACAGCCTGGGCACGACGATGGCAGAGCTTGTGTTACGTGACGCAAAGTGGAATGCCGTTTCTTTGGGCGACAACCTCCCGTTCGAGACACTCGCCACCGCGATCCGCGAGCATCGCCCCAAGTTGTTCTGGCTGAGTTGTTCGTACATCGCCGACGAAGCTGAGTTTCTATCCGGCTACGGTGGGCTTTACGAAGAATACGGTCACGACGTTGCCTTCGTGGTCGGCGGCTACGCCTTAACCGACGAAATCCGTCGTCAGATGAAGTACTCCGCCTTCTGCGACAACATGCAACGTCTCGAAGCCTTCGCTCAGACACTCCGTTCGGCGGGCGAGAAAAAGGTGTAGGTTATCTTCAGCATTACTCGCGATCGACGCGGCGATATGCTAAAGCATAACCTACGATTGTTCGCGCCATTATCTGTCGTGCGAGATCGGCTCGCGGCGACACGCGGGCTTTGTCAGTAGGAACTGCGAGACGCCGATCTCTCGCTCGCGGAAACCGGCTTCGCAGTAGCACAGGTAGTAATTCCACGTACGAATGAAACGCTCGTCGAAGCCGAGCGATTTCACTGCGTCGATCTTGTGCCAGAAGTTGTCACGCCAGTGCGCGAGCGTCTCGGCGTAGTGCGGGCCGAAGTCTTCGCTGTGAATGAACCGGAAGTCGGTGGCACGGCCGAGGCATGACCCGATCGCTCCCATGCTCGGCAGGAATCCGCCGGGGAAAATATATCGCTGGATGAAGTCGACGGATTTACGGTATTGATCGTATCTGTGATCGGGAATTGTGATCTCTTGCAGACACATCATGCCATCGGGCTTCAACAAGCCCGAGCACTTGGCGAAGTAGCCGGGTAGAAACTTTTCGCCCACCGCTTCGATCATTTCGATCGAAACCAGCTTGTCATACTTGCCGGACAAATCGCGATAGTCCTGCTTCAATAATCTCACCCGTTTGTCGATGCCCGCCTCGCGAAAGCGACGCTCGGCGTAGGCATGCTGTTCCTCGGAGATCGTGGTTGTCGTGATTCGACAGCCGCAGTTCTTGACCGCGTGCTCGGCGAAACCTCCCCAGCCCGTGCCGATTTCGATCACATGGTCGCTCGGCGAAAGCTGCAACTTGCGGCAGATGCGGTCGTACTTTTCGAGCGATGCCTCTTCGAGCGTCGACTCGCGACTCGGAAAGACTCCGCTGGAGTAGGTCATCGTTGGGTCGAGCATCAGGGCGAAAAAGTCGTTACTCAGATCGTAGTGAGCCGAGATGTTGCGTTTGCTGCCGGCACGCGTGTTGCGGCGCAGCCAATTCGCGGCGGCCCGCAGCGGTCGCAACAAGCGGGCCGCACCTTGCTCGACGCCGGCGAGCACCTCGGTGTTTTGGGCCAGCACACGCATCGCAGTAGTCAGGTCGGGAGAATCCCAATGACCCCGAATGTACGCCTCGGCCGCGCCCAGTCCTCCGCCTAGGACCACGTCACGATAGAAGCGACGGTCATGCACGTTGATCGTGGCCATCAAGCCGTGAGTGCCAACTTGACCAAACTCATAGGCTCCACAGCGGTCGACGACGGTCAATTGACCAAGTTCCAGTTTCGCCAATCGACCCAAGACGGCGCGGCGGAACACGCAGCTCGTATCAACCCGTCGCTGCAAAGAGGTGACTAGCGAACGGCGGTTGTCGTTGTAGCCGGCAAGTTCGGCAGCTTCCGAGCAAGGGACGGCGAGTTCGTCAAGTTCTTCGGATGCGAGTAAACGGGACATTGTTTCCACCAGAGTTTCAAGGCTTGGTAATAGATGCCCGCAGTGATCTGCGCGGTCATCAGGGGATAACGAAAGGTCATGCGACGGAGATTCGGTCGGCTGAGTGCTTGGTGTTCGAGCGTCATGCCCGCATCGAACAGTTGCTTTGAGTCTTGTGAATTTGCAAGGCCGATTCGCAAGGTTTCACCGGGAGTCGAGAGCTTCCAGTGGTATCTCAAGTCCATGTCCATGAAAGGCGAGACATGAAACGCCTTGTCATGGCCGAATTGCAGTTCGTCGGATGAGTCCTGGCGGTTTCCGTCCCACAACACATAACAATGCCGCTCGTTCCACGGCGTGTTGTTGACTTCCGCGACGACGCACTCGATGCGCTGACCGCCATCGTCGAAGACATAGAACAGATTCAGCGGACTCATGTAGTACCCAAAGCATCGTAGTTGCGTCAGCAGACGGATGGGGCCAAGTGGCGTTTGACCAGTTGGCTGATGAATCAGTTGCCGCACTTCGTCCGCCAGTGGCAGCGAGTTGTCAAACAAGTGATCGCTCCGCAAGAACGAACGCGAGGCATGTTTACTTCCTGAAATCAAGCCACGACGGCCCACCAGCGATGGCAACTCATCGAGATCCAGATAGACCATGAACAGTCGATACTGAAATTGATGGTCTACCGGCTCGCGACGGCGATGCGTGACGGTTCCTTCGTAGATGCAGCTGTTCATGGTGGACAAGGGGTCAGCCCCCGATCGCCGGAACGGCCCTCTGGGTGCTGTGCACAATCGGGGTCTGACCCCGTTTCCACGCGGCCGCGTCGAGTCCGATTCCAAAGTGTTCGGCGACGGCCAAGGCGCTGTTGACGCCGTCTTCGTGAAAGCCGTAGCCCCAATAGGCACCACAAAAGTGAGTCCTGTTCCGCCCGCTGATTTCTTTGAACCTGCGCTGTGCCGAGATCGACTCGCGCGAGTACGCCGGATGGTGATAGGAAAACGTTCGCAGAATCTTGGTCGGATCGATCTCATCCGACGGGTTCAGCGTCAGCAGGATGGGAACTTGTGAGTCATGATTCTGGAGTCGGCTGAGGTCGTAGGTGACTGCCGCCGATCGGTTCTCACCGGCGGACACGTGATAGTTCCAACTGGCCCAGGCACGGCGGCGTGAGGGCAGTTGTCGCGTATCTGTGTGCAGAACGGCTTCGTTGGGCTGATACGGGAACGCGCCCAGAATCCGCCGTTCGGAGCGAGTTGAATCGGCGAGCATGTTGAGTGTTTGGTCGGCATGCGACGCGAAGACGACTTCATCGAAGCGTTCGCGCCGGCCATTCACTGGAGCGACAATCACTTCGTTTTTAGTGCGGGCGACGGAAGCGATAGGGGTCCGCAAGCGAAGTTGATTCCGAATCGACTCCAACAGTGCTTCGACATAGTTCCGCGAGCCGCCGACGATGGTTCGCCACTGCGGACGATCGCGCAGTTGCATTAACCCGTGATTGGCAAAGAAGCCGATCATGAAGTCCGCGGGGAAGTCGAGTATCGCTTGCGGGCTGCTCGACCAAATGGCGGACGCCATCGGCACGAGATATTGGTCGACAAAACGGCTGCCAAC
>CAUJKL010000140.1 GCA_963204995.1 Planctomycetota bacterium
ACAAGCTTCGTCAGCTCCGGTCCCGTAATCTCGATATCAATGCTGCGACCACCGGTCAGACCGCTCTCGAACAAGCTGGATTTGTTCGCGATGACCAACGTCCCAGGCAACTTCGCGCGCAGGCCGGGTGTCGGCGTTCCATTTCTCGGATTCACGCCGCCAGTAATTAGCGGAATCAACTCATCGACACGAGCCGGATCGGCGGATCGCAAACCTAGAAATACCGAGCGGCCGCGAGCCACATAGAAAAAGTCTCGCACGGCGGGGAAGGGCAGGGCGGCCGCCTCGGGGCTATCGGGGTCGATGTCCCAGTACGGTTGCAACTCGTCTTCAACCGTCTTGCCGAGTTGCCCGAGTTGATCGAGGTTGTATCCCGGCGGCGGCAGTACGAGGCAGATGATCAGATTGCGATTGCCAGTCGGCAAGTACTCGACCTTGGGCCATAACACGATGCTAAATAAGACGGATGATCCGACCAATACGGCGATGACGAGCAGACGCGCGATGGTACTCTTCTGCACGGCAGCATTCATGTCAACGACGATGCTGACAAATCGTGAACCGAGATTCGTGAGCAGTCGTTCGACGAAGCTCATGCGTCGTAGGACCGTGGAACCGTCGGCGGTTGCGCCTGGCTTGTTCCGATCGAGCAGTCGTGCGGCGGCCGTCGGAATGACGGTGACCGAAACGACAAGCGACAATCCCACGGCGGAACTGATCGCCAACGCGATGTCGCGAAACAATTGGCCGGCTTCTTCTTGAACGAACAGCACGGGAAGAAACACCGCGAGCGTCGTCAAGGTCGATGCCGCCACGGCTCCCCACACTTCCTTGGTGCCGCGCTCGGCAGCCGCGAATGGCCCGTCGCCTTCTTGGTGATGCCGGTAGATGTTTTCCAACACGACGACGGCATTGTCGACGAGCATTCCGACAGCAAACGCGAGCCCTGCCAGGCTGATCACGTTCAACGATCGACCGAGCTGCTGTAAGATGAGAAATGTGCCGACGATACTGACGGGAATTGCGAGGCTGACGACCAACGCACCGCGAGCGAACCAAAACCCGGAGATGATGACCAAGGCCAGCGTCGCCGCAAAGAACCACGGCGAGATTACCATTGCCGCGACCGCCGTGCCCGCCAGCAGAGGCGCGACGAACAATGTCCGTGTGCCGATATGCAGGAACAACATCAAAATGATGACCGTCAGCGTTCCGCCTAGGATGATGTTCTCGTTCACTAGTCCGACTGCGGAGTAAATATATTCCGTCTCGTCGTAGACTTGGTTTAGCGTCAGGCCCTGCGTCTTGAGAACGCCCTCGTTGAGCCGTTGGTTCGCCTCCTGCAAGCCTTGCATGACTTGCAAGACATTCGCACTGGAGTCGCGGATTACGTTGATGGCGATACACTCATTGCCGTAGCGTCGGACAAAGCCGTCGGGCTTCTTAAAGCCAATACGAACTTCGGCGACATCACGAACATACACCGGAGCACCATCGACAACGGTGAGCACCTGATTCGCGACTTGTTCGGGATCGCGAAACTGGCCGAGTGTCCGGACGACCCACCGGCGTTTGCCTTCCCAAAAGTCGCCGCCCGATGTGTCTTTGTTCTGAGCGCGCAAGGCGTCGCGGACATTCGTGATGGTCAGCTGCCGCGCGGCGAGTCGCTGTGGATCGACGACGACTTGCAACTCTGGATCGCGCCCGCCCAGCACATTCGAGTTGGAAACTCCGTCCACGCGCTCGAACTGAGTCTCGATTTGATCCTCGGCAAACTTACGTTGTGCCGGCAGATCGATTGGCGGTGGGAGCAGTTCTTCTTCCACGATGGCGTGCTTCGCCGCCGCTCGACGCAACCGCAGTTCGGCGAGTGCCGGGCTATGTGCGGCAAGCACCGGCTTCAGATCGTCGGCGAGTTCAGGATGCTCGTCGATAAACTGTTGCACCGTTTTCGCATCAGGCATCTTCGCGCTCAAGATGAACCAGGCGATGGCACGATCCGCAGAACTCGATGTCTGAATGACCGGCTCGTCCGAGTCCTCGGGATACTCGGGCACTTGCTGCAAGCGGCTGTTGACCTTGAGCAACGCCTCTTCCATGTTCGTCCCGACACGAAATTCGAGCGTGATGGTGCCGGACGAATCCATCGACTCGGACGACATCTTGGTCACGCCTTCGACCGCTTTGAGCTGCTCTTCCTGCTCCTGGATAATCTCGCGTTCGATCTCTTGTGGGCTGGCACCAGGCCACCGCGTCGAGACGCTGATCGTCGGGATTTGCACCTCCGGGGTCAGCTGCATCGGCATTCGCAGCAACGCAATGATGCCGAACAACGCCAGCAACAGCACGGCGACCGTGACTTTGACCGGATTGACGATGAAGGCTTCGATCGGGTGCATGAAGGTAGCCATCACGCTCCGGCGTGATGAGTCTTTCGCGTTTAGGTGTGTAGCTTGTGTGTTCGAACTCGACTTGTATTTGTGCCTCGTGCCAAGAAGGCTCGTCACGGCGAGGCGTGACGGCTACTTTGACTGCATAACCGCGGCGATTGGCTGCCCGGGCCTCACTCGTTCGTTCCCAATGACGACGATCTTGTCGATCGGTGCCAAGTTACCGATCACTTGGATCAAGGAACCATCCGTAACTCCCAGTTGCACCGGCACAGGCCGAACGGTTTCTTGCTTCGTTTCGGGGTTCGTCGTCACGACCATCAACGACGGTTGCGAACCGCCGAGCACCAGCGAGTCTTTCGGAACCAGTAGCGCTTGAACCGGCGGACCAATGGCCAGCGTAACGCGAGCCAACATGCCGGACTTCAACACGTGGCCATCCTCGGTCTTCGGGTTGGCCAACCGAACTTTCACCGGGAAGCTTCGCGAACGCCGATCCGCATCGGGAATGATTCTCGCCACGGTCCCTGTAAACGCCCGATCCGGGATGGCGTCCGCACGAACCTGGGCGGCGGCACCAAGGTGAATGTGAGCGATGTACGCTTCCGGCACCATGACATCGATTTCGATGGGATCCAATTCAATCACCTCCGCGACAGGATCGCCGCGCGAGACCCACGCACCGATCTCGGTATGCTTCGCCACGACGTAGCCTTCGAATGGAGCTCGCAACGTGTACTTGGCCTTTTGACTTTCCAAGTGGCTGACATTTTCGGTGGCGGTGGCGAGTCGGGCTCGAGCCTGCTCGATCACTTCCTGGCGAGGACCAGCAATGACGAGGTCCGCCGTCGCTTTGGCGGCAACCTGATTCTGGTCGGCGGCGACAGATGCGGATAAGGCTTGTTCCAGTTCGTCCAACGAAGCCGTGTTGGCGTGTTCAAACAACGACTTCGTGCGTTCGAATCTCGCCTTGGTAAAATCTCTCAGTGCCTGGGCCGCGCCGAGTCGGGCTTTGGCCTCGACAATTTCCTCGGGGCGCGAACCGGCTTCCAACTCAGCGAGTTCTTCTTGCCGCAGCAGCATCTCGGCCTGAGCCGATGCAATCTCGATCGAGATCGTGTCGGTCAACAATTGTGCAATCGGTTGCCCTCGCTCGGTTCCGTTTTGATCGGGTTGTGGCGGCCCAATGGGGTCACCGGCGTCGACATAGAGTTCCGAGACTCGACCGTCGACCGCGCTGCCGATAATGGTGCGTCGAGGTGGAACGAACGCACCAACAAATGTCTGGCCCGCCGAGACTTCTCGTTCGACGACGGGAGCGACAATGACGGTGACTGGTGGTTGCGGCGGTTGAGCGGTTGTGTTCGCGACGAAGGCGAGTAACGATAACGTGCCTAGCAACAGGCAGCGAAGTAATGGGCCATACATGGCACGGTAGTTTCCGAGCAGGGCAGGGGAGGGGGGAAGGTGACCGCCTGTCTCCACCTTAAATGCAGTGTTGAACAGGGTCAAGCGACAAGGCCAAGGTCGGTGGCTATAATCGACACGGTTTGATCGACAACGTGGAGGTACAGGTTCGATGAAGCGTGCATTTCGAGTTCTGGCGGTTGGTTTCGTGAGCTGTGTGTTGGGAGGAATGATGTCAAACGCCCAAGGAGCTGGCGTGGCGGACGAGCGTTTCGAGACGAGGATTTTCAAATCGGAGCAGGGTTCGCTTCCTTACCGCTTGTTGCGTCCGAATAATTACGACGCGGGCCGAAGTTATCCGCTAGTGATCTTCTATCACGGTGCCGGCGAGCGAGGCGACGACAACGTCAAACAACTCGTGCATGGCATGAACGATTTCGCTAGTGACGATATCATGGCAAAGTACCCGTGCTTCGTCGTTGCTCCGCAATGTCCGAATGGAGATCAGTGGGTCGATGTACCTTGGAGTGCGGATTCCCACAAAATGCCCGAGAAGCCGACCGAGCCGATGCGTTTGTCGCTGAAATTGATCACGAGCTTGCAGTCTGAATTTTCGATCGACGCGAGTCGGTTGTACGTGACGGGCCTGTCGATGGGCGGGTTCGGGACTTGGGATGCCATTCAGCGTTATCCCAATCGCTTTGCGGCAGCCGTGCCGATTTGCGGCGGAGGTGATACGGAGTTTGCGAAACAGCTTCTGCATGTTCCGATCTGGGCGTTCCACGGTGAAGCCGACACGGCCGTCAAGCCGCTCCGCTCGCGCGACATGATCGCCGCGATCAAAGCAGCCGGCGGTTCGCCGAAGTACACGGAGTATCCCGGCGTCGGTCACAATTCCTGGGCCGCGACCTACGCGAATCGCGAGATGTACGCCTGGCTCTTTTCGCAAAAGAAGTAGGGTCTTACCGGCTTTCGCGAATGCTGACCGCTCGTCCCTTCCCAATCACGATGTGATCGAGCACTTCGATTCCGATTGTCTTTCCGACATCCGTTAAACGATCGGTGACCTTCAGATCTTCGGAACTGGGCGTCGGATCGCCGGACGGATGGTTGTGAACCAGGATGACCGACGAGGCGGCGTCCTTGATCGCGGCACGAAAGACTTCTCGCGGGTGAACTAAACTGGCATCGAGCGTGCCGACCGTGATCTGATGCGTGGCGATCACCTGGTTCTTGGTGCCGAGTGTCACGATGTGGAACTCTTCTTGCTTGCCATCACTTGCTAAGCGGGCGAAGTGTCTTTGACAGAAGGTCATGGCGTCGGCTGGACCACCGATCTTGGTCGGTGTGTATTGATCGCTGAGCGCGACAATCCTTCGACCCAGCTCAATGCCCGCAAGAATCTGGCAGTACGCGGTCTTTTCAATCGCGGATGAAATCGACTTCAGTTCGGAACGACCTGCCGCTGCCAACTCCTCTAATCGCCCGTCGAATTCTTTCGCCAGCTTCTCGCCAGCCGTGACCGCCGATTCACCAGGTCGTCCGCTGCGGATCAAGATGGCCAGCAACTCGGAGATCTTCAAATTGTCGGCACCCACGGCCAGCAGTCGCTCGCGGGGACGATCCTGTTCGGGTGCCGCTTGGACTTGATTGCCGTATACCTTCTCATCGAGCCACTTCGCCGGAGAAAACTCGCCGCGCCCAGAATTCCACTGATAGCTTCCACGCTCTGATTCGCGGATCAACCAACCTTGCTCGACTAGTTCGTTGACGATCCTCGTAATAAACGCGGGCCTTTCTGAGTCACATGCCTGCTTGATCGAATCGATGTGGAACTGTTCCTTGCCGGAGACGAGACTCACGACGGGCCAATATCGGTCGTAGCGTAAAGCCCGCGAATCTTTAGAAAGCTTGTCTGCCATGCCGCTCAATCCTGCCAGATTGTAGTTACCGTTCGATGTCCGCCGTGGTTGCTGAATGTCGGTTGCCATCCAACGCCTATCGGGAGCCAGCTGAGCATCTTACTCCGGCGTTTGTCCGTATACCACATGGTAGAGCGTAACTTGTTGCGCGACCGGCAATGACAGCGTTTTCGACGGCGGGATAAGAGAACGCTGGTCTGACAAGACGAGATCGCTTGGCACATACTCGTACTTCGCGATCATGGCGAGGTGCGTCGCTTGCCGAGCCAACTCTTCTTGAAAGCCTGCCGTTTGCTCGGCATGCGGGCCGATGACGAGGTAGGTCGCGACGGACGGATCTCGTGGCGGTTTACTGATGGAGCTGAGAGTAGCAATCGGCAGGTAGGCTTGCGTACCGTCGACGTTCAATTGAAAGAAGAGTCCCGGCTCGCCATAGACGATCACGATTGCCTCGTCGCGATTACCTCGTGCCACTTCTGTTCGGTTACCAACTTCCGCGACGATCTGTTTCGAGATCGGCAGCCAACCGGTACGAGATTGCCAGGCTGGCGCGCCCCGTTCGGCGACGCGAGGAAATGCAAGCAACAAAGCGAAAATGCAGACGACGAAAGCCGCTCCCCATCGCATCGCCCCACGCTGTTCATCGTTCGGCTTGACCGATGTCTCGACAAGTCGGCTAATGG
>CAUJKL010000141.1 GCA_963204995.1 Planctomycetota bacterium
AAAGCAGAACCACCATGATCGAACCTACAATGCGAACTCTTCTTACGCTGCCTTGGCGAGCGCCCGCTCAACACGCGCGCTGACCGCGTCAGCGATTTCGGCTAAAATGCCCTTCGAATGTTCGCTTATTTTGGGTCTAGGCGTGTATCCGAACATAGCATCTCGAGGTGAAGTTTTGCAGCGAAACGACCCGATTAACCGAACCGACGAGTTTGATCATCCATTCAATTGGACTGCGCCGTCGGCTTCGGTTCAATCGATGGTTCAAGTAAGCCGCTGGCGCGGCGGGAAAAGTTGCCGCGGGAGTGCTGGCCTGGCATCATCGTTGTTTTCTCGACAAGGAGACGATACCGACGGTCAAGCACTCCACAGCGACTTGCGTATTCTAGCCGCTGGCTGCCGTCACGCGAAATCCGGCGAAGCGTTTTCTTGTCGAGACTTCTTTCCCCGTCTCTCGATAAGGAGATACGTCATGGTTCGTTCCAACTTCTTTAACGGCAAACTCTATCAACGCATGTCCGAGGATTTGCATCTGGGCGGCATGAGCCAGCGGACGCATGCCGGCTACTTGCGAGCGGTGCGGAAACTGGCGGACTACTGTCAGACGTCGCCGGACAAGATCACCGAAGATCAACTCCGCCGCTTCTTTCTGCACATGAAGAACGAACTGAACTATGCCTATGGAACGCTGCGAGTGTCCTACTCTGGCATTAAGTTCTTTTACACGCGGACCTGCAAACGTCATTGGCAGACCCTGGCGCAGATGAAGCTGCAAAACGCCAAGACCCTGCCTGAAGTTATCACGATTCCGCAAGTCCACCGCATCATCGACGCTTGTCGAGTCGAGCGAATCGCGGTTTACCTGTGGACCGTCTACTCGCTCGGATTGAGGCTCGATGAGGGCTGCAATCTGCAAGTGGGTGACATCGATGCGGCGCGGGGTTGGGTGCATGTGCATCGGGGGAAAGGTGCCAAGGATCGTTACGTTCCGCTGCCAACGACAACGTTGGAGTGGCTGCGAGAACACTGGACGACACATCGGCATCCACGGTTCCTGTTTTCCGCCGACGGTCGCCGACCAACGCAAGGCGTCGGTGCTCGCAAACAATCGCCGACCGCCGCGACACCGATCCGGCCCAGCACGGTGCAGAAGGCGATGAAGTCGATCGTCGAGCAGCTGAACTTTGGCAAGAAGGTCTCGATCCACACGCTGAGACATTCCTATGCCACACACTTGCTCGAAGCGGGTGTCAGCTTGAAGGTCATCCAGCAGTATCTCGGTCACAGCAGCTTGCAGACCGGGCACCGACGCGAAGCGTTGGTCGGATTCATCTGCATCTGACCGATACGGCCGAAACGGACGCTCGTAAGGCGATCGAAAACACCTTCCGGCGACCGCCGCGGAAAAAGTAATCGATGCCTTCGGTCGCGAACCGGGCACCGACCGGAGGTTGGTCGCGACAGCACGCACCGGCGTACCTCGACACGTTTGCTGACGACGTTCCAACCGGACACGAAGTGAGCCAATATTGCAGACAGTTGCCGCGCGGCAACTGGCGACCAGAAACGTGGTCCTAAAACGCAAGCCTTTTTGCTGCAGAAAGATACGGGTTCCAAAAGCGTGAGGTAGGACGTTTTCGATGAACTACTCTCGACGTGACCAGATCGCAATAATGGCTCAGTTTCTAATCGCAATCGACAGGATGAGCCCCAACAGCAAGGTTGCGCTGGACGAGGTGCAGTGGTTGGTGTGGCTGTATCTCGGCTGGACGTTCTGGCTGGCCAGCGGCTACGCGCCGCAACCAGAACCCCTTCAGAGACAGCCCGTGCGCTGTGCCGAGTGTGGCGGCGAGATGCGGATCGTGGGCGTCGTCAACACCGACTGCCGCGCTCTGATAGAACACAGCGTCGCTTTCCTGGACAGCGGATGACGAGATGACCAACCCGACAAGCGATCGCAGCCCCATTTTCAAAACGCTTCCGGGAGAGTGTCCGTGGAAGGTACGCGCCCTGCACGTGGCCGAACTCCAGGAAGGCGTTCTGGGGCATCGAATCGTGGGTGCCGGGACTCCCGATCATCGAGTTACGACGACGCCGACCAACCGTATCGCGACAACGACTCACGCCACGCCCCTCAACAACCCATCCGCTGAAGCGGCTGGGAAGAAGCGTTTCCCATAGTCGCCCGCCCTCACGCTTCAGCCGGGCTTCTTGAACTAAGGCCTTGAACTTCGGCTCGAAGACTCGCGAAGTCAAAGCCTTTCTTGTTCGTTGGGGTTCGGCGAGACCGCCCCGCCACCCGAGCGAACTTGACGCAACCTATCACATCGACCACGCCACGCCAATCATTTTCTTTCCGTTACCGGCAAGCATCGTCCAGCAGCGCCCCTTTGTCCGCGCAGCCTTTCGCGTTGGATGTCGCCACAGCAAGGCCGTCCGAAGTTCGCGCAAATGTCGGAGCCACCAACAAATCATCCGTACCGTTGCAGATCGCAGCACACCGTTGCCACAAGCCATTGGCAATGGCATCGCCCTGCGAGACGAGAAGCAACCTGGCACGTCAGAGATCCCACGCCAAGTCGGTTTCTAAGGAGCGATATGGCAAAAAGATGTATGGCAGAAAAATAGGAACACTCCAAGAGGACGTCGACAACGCCACCGATGTTTTTGTCATTCATCTTTCTGTCTGCTCAATGATTCGGCTGCGAGCCCAGCACCGAGGCACCTCGGGGACACACGATTCACAACCAGGCACCTTGAACAAGGCCAGCGATCCAATCGGCAGAATGATCATCCAGCCACAACCGCCCCGCTCAAACGCTCGACCGCGCACCCATTGCCAGAAGCACCTGTCCCAACGAACGCCCGCGATCACCCAGTCGCGGCAAGTAAACTTACCATCAGGAAACGGCCGATTCGCGACTTGGGTGGATCGCTTTGTTCGGCACGTTTCGCTTATAGCTCGAACCATCCCAGAATCAGATTGCCTGAGTAGTTGGGTTTTGGTCGTTCATTGTATCTGTCGTAAAACGCATCCCAACCCTGCTGCGGTAGCACAGCTCCGGGAGTCCGTCGCTCGTCGTCTCCATAATCGGTGTGCGTTCCTACGTGCTGGCGAAACTGGTCGTGCCAATACTGTTCGTCAGCGGCTTGCTCGGAAGTCAAGCGAATGACGGCAAATCGACGATACCATTTTTCCCCATCATCCTCGTTTTCGACAATCATGGCGTACCAGCACATTTCGCTTTGGTAAAGCAACATGCCCGAAAGTGGGCCGTCCCAGAAATCGCAGTGCCAAAGCAGCCTGACGCCGGAACGCGGGATTTCCGCGTAGGTTTGAATGATTGTCGGTTCAAATTCCGCCATCGACTCTCTTGCCGAACGAATTGCGATCTATGCGGGTACAGGACGTACACGCATAGATCGTGCGTTGAAGTTTGGCGGCGCCGCGACGGGGGGACGCCTCAGAATGAGCCTACCAGATAGCCTTCGTCGGT
>CAUJKL010000142.1 GCA_963204995.1 Planctomycetota bacterium
GCGAAACCGTGTTGGCTATGTCCCCCAACGCGAAAGTGTCGACTGGGATTTTCCTGTCAACGCTTTGAACGTCGTTGCGATGGGGCTTTATCGGAAGATCGGTTGGTGCTTGCCCGTGCTTAGACGTCACCGACAGATCGCGATGGAGGCGCTCGACCGCGTAGGTATGGCGGACTATGCCAAGCGTCAAATCAGCCAGCTCTCGGGCGGCCAGCAGCAACGTGTCTTCCTCGCCCGAGCGCTCGTGCAAGATGCGGACTTGTATTTAATGGACGAGCCGTTCGCAGGCGTCGATGCTTCGACAGAGCGAGCGATCGTCGACATCTTGCGGGAGTTGAGGGAACGCGGCAAGACGACGCTCGTTGTGCATCACGATTTGCAAACGGTTACCGAATACTTCGATCATGTGTTGCTGCTGAACATGCGACTGGTGGCCACTGGTCCCACGAGCGAAGTCTTTACGCGCGAGAACCTGCGTAAAACGTACGGCGGAAAGCTCGCGCTGCTCGATCAAGTCGGTCACAAGATGACCCTCGGTGAGAGCGGCAGATGAACTCGGTTCCCTCTCGAATCGGCCTTGCGATTGTCGTAGCGGCAGTCTCGTTAGTGAGTGCTACACACGTCGACGCACAACCGCAACGCGAGGGACAATCAGTGCGTCCCGTATCGCGTTCGCTCTCGCGTGATCGGTTGGAATGGCCGTCGTGGGAGGATGTCAGCCGCACGCTGCTACTCCGCGACTACAACACGCGGATCGTCGTCATCGGTACGACAACGCTCGGCATCGCAGCGGGCATCGTAGGAGTCTTCATGCTCCTTCGCAAACGTTCGCTGCTCGGCGATGTCGTCAGCCACTCGACCGCTCCCGGAATTGCCATCGCCTTCCTCATCATGGAGATGCTTGAACCCGGTCGCGGTAAATGGCTTCCGGGACTGCTGACGGGTGCCCTACTCGCAGGACTTGCCGGGATCGTATGCGTAAAGCTCATTCTGCGATACACCCGGATCAAGGAGGACGCCGCTTTAGCGATTGTGTTGAGCGTGTTTTTCGGTGCGGGGATGGCGCTGTTTAAGGCCGTGCAATACATCCCCAGTGGCAGCCAAGCCGGCCTCAATCATTTCATTCTCGGCAAGACCGCATCGATGGTTTCCGCCGATGTCTGGATCATCGCCGAAGTATCCATCGTGATCGTGATCATCATCGGCCTGCTGTTCAAGGAATTTTCCCTTCTCAGCTTCGACGACAAGTTCGCGGCGTCGCAGGGTTGGCCCGTGTTTCGACTCGACCTCCTGCTGATGCTGTTGGTAGCTGGCGTCACCGTCATCGGGCTGCAAAGTGTTGGCATGTTATTGGTGGTGGCCATGCTTATCACTCCCGCAGCGGCGGCTCGCTTTTGGACAGATCGCCTGGGACTCACCACACTCGTCGCGGCACTGCTCGGTGGCGGCGGTGCCTTCTGTGGCGTTTTGATCAGCGCGATGTACCCGCGTCTGGCGGCGGGACCGGTGATTGTTCTGACCGGTGCTTTGTTCTTTCTCGTGAGTATGCTCTTGGGTGTCCGTCGAGGCGTCGTTGTCCGCCTCGTCACGCATCGACGACTCAAGGCCGCCGTCGGCCGTCAGCATATCTTGCGGGCCTTGTTCGAATACCTCGAACCCAAGTGCGATCCGACCGCCCCGATGAGCCTTCAACTCGTAGATTACATTGTTTTCACAGCTGACTTGCAATCGATGCGATCGTGGACTCCGAAGCGACTCCGGCAGTTGCTTCACATGGCCGAGGCGTCGGAGTTCATTACGGCAGTTCGCGACGGTGGCTATCGATTGACCAAGCAAGGTGCCGAGTTGGCTCATCGCGTTGTGCGGAATCATCGCCTCTGGGAGTTGTACTTGATCGAGTACGCCGACATCGCGCCGAGCCATGTGGACCGAGACGCCGACGACATCGAACACTTGCTGGCTCCTGACGTCGTCGAATCATTGGAACGACTGCTGTCCGAGCGTTACCCACACATGACCGTACCGCCAAGTCCGCATACCATCGACATCGATCCGGCCTCGACAACACCGCAGAGTGCCACATGAACCGAGTCGCCGCGATCAATCTGAATAATACATCGTCCCGCTCCGGGATCGGGCGAGCGATCGTTGTCGGCTGCGGGCTCTTGTTTGTCTTGGTTGCGTATCAGGTGACTCGCAAGTTGATGCTAGTGGCGAGATGGGACTCGTATGACACTTGGACGGTGATCACTGCCGCGCTCGCGGCCATGGCCTGTGCGCTTCCTGGTGTCTATCTCGTCATGCGCCGCCAGAGCATGATGGGCGACGCGCTGTCTCACACCACGCTGCCTGGAATCGTCGTGGCGTTCTTGATCGCGCATTCGCTGCAACAGTCGGGTTGGATATCTTCCGCAACCTACGATTCCTGGCGACATGCGGCGATGTTTGCCGGTGCGCTGTTGATCGGCGTGCTGTCCGCCGTGCTCACCGAATGGGTACAGAAGCTGGGACGCGTCGAAGCCAGTGCTGCGTTGGGAGTTGTCTTCACGACGCTGTTCGCCATTGGCTTGTTGCTGATACGACTGAAGGCCGATCAAGTTCATATCGATCCCGATTGCGTCCTGTACGGGATCATCGAAACTACGGTCATGGATACCGTTCCGAATACGCAAATTCCGCGCGCGGCGGTGGTCAACGGATTCGTGCTATTGGCAAATCTGTTGCTTGTGCTGTTGTTTTTCAAGGAACTGCGAATCAGCGCGTTTGACCCAGCGATCTCGACGGCGATGGGGATCAATGCCAACGTCATGCACTACGCCCTGATGGCCGTCACCGCAGCGACGCTGGTCTCTGCCTTTGAAAGCGTCGGGAGCATTCTAGTCATCGCGATGCTGATCGCGCCGGCAGCTACCGCGCATCTGCTAACGGATCGCTTGGACTATCTGATTGGTTTAAGCCTCGTCGTCGCCTCGCTCAGTGCGTTTCTGGGGCACCTGGTGGCCATCACGCTGCCTTCCGTCGTGTTCACTCCGCTAGGTTATCCGGAGGTGGTCGACACGAACACGGCAGGCATGATGGCAGTGGCGGCGGGTGGCTTGTTCGCAACAGCGGCTCTCTTTGGTCCACGCTACGGCGTCATAAGTAAACTACTCGATCAAGCGAGGCTCTCTCGATCCATCATCGCGGAAGACGTTCTCGGCTTGCTCTATCGCTTGGAAGAAGAGACGGGAGTTAGCACGCTGGCGATGAATCAACTGACTGCCATGATTGGTACAACGACTTGGCCAACGTACTTGGCGATGCGTGGACTGGTCACGAGCGGCGACGTAACCGCACACGGTGGCGTTTACGAACTGTCGGATGCTGGTCGTGAGAAAGCTCAGCATCTGGTGCGAGCACATCGCTTGTGGGAGAGCTACATGGCAAAGCACTTCGATTTACCAGCGGATCACCTCCACGAATCCGCCGCGCTCGTCGAGCATTTCCTGGGAGCCGATCTGCGCGAAGAACTCGCCGCAGAACTCGATGATACCGCCGAAGACCCGCACGGCCGCGAGATTCCGCCTGAACAAGGATAAGGATCGTCCAGAAGTAACTTCATGGACTGGGGTGGGTGGCGTCGTCAATTGCGAAGGACAGCCTGAAGTACGAAGTCGCGGCAAAGAACGATCTGGGTGACAGCATCGTCGGCACACCGGCCATCGCCGACGGAAGTTTATTTATTCGTGCCCGAACGAAACTGCTGGCCGTTGGAACGAACCGATATCCCGAGTATCATCCCCAATACCGCCTGACGAGCGCAGCGACATTGGACTATGATCGCTCTGCCGCCGACGCATGCATCAAAGAGTCGCACGTAAAGCACTGTTCTCCCAATTTCCACCATTTTGATAATTGGAGTTTCCCAGTCATGTCGATCACATTCGCGAAGTTCGTGGCAGGTGTCTTTTTAACGACCGGTGCCTTGTCGCTTGGTAACATCGGGACGATCGATCAAGCGGTCGCTGAAGGTAGTGGCAGCCGTGTCAGCGCAGTTCCGGAGCTGACTTTTGTCGCCCTGCTCGATGACGAGCGTGAGGATGGCGAACAGCCTGAGGCTCGCGAACGAGAAGGTGAACGTCGCGAAAGTGCCGAAGGTCGTGAGCGCGAACAGCCGCGCCGCGAGAGTGCCGAACGGAAGGAAGCCGAGGGCGAGCGACGAGAAGGTGACCGACCCCGCGAAGGCGAACCGCGTCGCGATGTCTTTCGTCCGAAAACAGATAACGAAGAGGTGCTCTACGGCATGATCGTGCAATTGCGACGCGAAGTCGCTGAGCTTCGCAACGCGTTGCGGGCTCGGGGCGGCGAAGTGCGCCGCGAGGGTGGCGAACGAGATCAACCCCGCCGCGAAGGAGAAGAGCCTCGTCGCGAAGTTGAGCGGCCACGTGGCGAGAGCGACCGCCCACGCGCCGAGAGTGACCGCCCACGCGAGCGAGATGGTGATCGGCCCGCACCGGCACGGGAAGGCGATCGCCGTGAGTCGGAAAAGCCGTAGTTGACCCGCACTGCTGTGATAGAGAATTGGGATTCGTTACACGATGGCTCACACGATCGTTATCTTTGGTGCGTCCGGAGATTTGACCAGCCGCAAGTTGATCCCTGCTCTCTACAGCCTGTTCGGTAAACAGAGATTGCCAGAGAACACTCGCATCCTCGGCGTGTCGAGGAGCGAGTTCTCTGACGATGCTTGGCGCGCCGAGCTTGAACAGACGACACGCAAATATCTTGGCCAGCAGTTTGACGAAGCGAGTTGGCGTGATTTCGCTGCTTGTGTCTACTACCACGCGGGAGATATTCAACGCCCAGAGGGCTTCACCGCACTAGCGGCTAAGTTGAGCGAGCTTGAAAGGGGCGAACGCTGTGCGCGTTTATATTACCTTTCGACGACTCCGCGGCTTTACCATGCGGCAGTCGAGGCGTTGGGCGAGTCGGGACTGGCCGACGAAAGTAACGGCGAGCGTCGGATCGTCATTGAAAAACCGTTCGGGACCGATTTGACGACCGCGGAATCGCTGAACCACACGCTGCACGGCGTGTTCAACGAGCGGCAAGTCTATCGGATCGATCACTATCTCGGCAAAGAGACCGTACAAAACCTCTTGGTGCTGCGATTTGCCAACAGCATCTTCGAACCGCTTTGGAATCGCAACTACATCGATCACGTTCAGATCACCGTCGCGGAAGAAGTGGCTGTCGGCAGCCGAGCCGGTTACTACGAATCAGCCGGCATCCTCCGCGATATGTTTCAAAATCATCTCCTCCAGCTGATGATGATCACGGCGATGGAGGCCCCGGCGCGTTTTACCGCCGATCTCGTGCGTGATGAGAAAGTAAAAGTGTTGCAAGCCGTTCGCCCGTTGACGGGAGCTGCCTTTGCACAAGATACGGTCCGCGGTCAGTACGAAGGTTACCTCAAGGAGCCCGACGTCGCACCCAAGAGTCAGACCGAGACGTTCGCGGTGCTGAAGTTGAATGTCGACAACTGGCGTTGGCAGGGAGTGCCCTTCTATCTGCGCAGCGGCAAGGCCATGTCGTGCCGCACGACGCAGATCGTCATTCAGTTCCGGCAACCACCGCACATGCTATTCGCTGACGGAGCAAGACGATCGCCTGACGCCAATCGCCTGGTCATTCAAGTCCAACCGGCCGAGGGCATCCAATTGCATTTTCACACCAAAGTTCCCGATGCGGGCATGAAGCTGCGGCTGACCGATCTCGATTTCAACTTCCAAGAGGAATTCCATTCGGCGCTTCCAGATGCGTATCAGCGATTGTTACTCGACGCCTTAAACGGCGACGCCAGCCTGTTCGCGCGGAGCGACGAAGTGGAGTTGGCTTGGAGCATCATCGACCCGATCATCGCTGCCTGGCAAAGCCCCGCCGCACCGAAGCTCGATATCTATCCGGCCGGAATGTGGGGCCCTGAGTGTGCCGTCGATTGGATGCAAGCGCAAGGCCGCCAGTGGTTCGATGTATGCCCAGTGCTGCATTGACTAATAGCGTAGGCTGGGTTGCAATTCAGTTGCGTATTGATCGCCGTTAGTGCGATGGCACCAACGGTTTTTGGCAACGCCCACGAAATAACTTCCTCTTTCCATCGCGGTCCAAGAGCTGGGGAATGCCCCTGGCTTGTCCAGGGGATAGTTACGTTCGCTGCTATAAACCGTACCAATGTCCCCAAGATGCCACCGGCTTGTCCGGTGGTGCCTCGCGCTTCTCGCTCGTAACCGTCGCCGCCCCCAGTAACGATCGTAACCATCCACGGGACAAGCCGAAAGCGCCGGGATAAACCGGCATGGAGTTGCGAATGAAAGAGTCGTA
>CAUJKL010000143.1 GCA_963204995.1 Planctomycetota bacterium
TGACGACGCCTGCCAATCCCAAGATCGGCACCAACAGGAAATTGAGCCCCACGTTGGTAACCAGCCCGACTCCAAATGCCACGCAGCCGATGCGAGCGTTCTCCGCACACAGCAAGTACTTGTTGGCGACCGCGCCGGTGCCATACCACACGTAGTACATCAGTGTTCCGGGCAGTACTGCGAGCCCGTCGTCGTATTTACCTCGGAGTGCCCACGTGAAGACGAGCGGAGCGGCCAGCAACACCAACGCCGATCCGAATGTAAATGCCACGATCAGAAATTTGACGGCTTGATTCAAGCGTTGGCAAACCAATTCGCGGCGTCCGGCCTCCCAGTCCTTGAGCAGATGCGGCAGCAAACTGCCGCCAAACATGAATGCGACGGACGCCAAGAGCAGCGGCACGACACGGCTTGAATAGTACTGGCCGACCATCGCGTCGGCCGTCACCGCGTCGACATTGGAAAAGTGCTTCAACATGAACTGATCCGCCGCTTCGAATGTATTGCCTACGAAGTTCGAGATCCACAACCAAGTGGCAAACGGCATCAACTGAGCCCACAGATCGGACTGAGTGAGTGGCGGTTCGTTCCTTGGCAAATCACGCCAGAAGCGAGCCAAGACAAATGCCCCGCCGATCGCAGCAATTAGCGAACCCACGCCATACGAAACGATGACCGCTTGCTCACGCATCGTCGTCAAGTACAGCAGCCCGACGCCTGCGAACGCGAAGCCCAGACTGTTGATCACCTGCAGCAGCGACACGATCCGAATCAATCGCATCGCCGTGAGCAACTCCATAATCGAATTGAAGGCCAGAACCGCCGACAGCGTTCCTGCTAACCACCACACGAGTTGCCATTGGCCGCGATCACCGAACAGCAACCAGGCTAACGGCTGCGGCCATACGAGCATGACAACTACTGCCGCCACCGTCAGCAGTCCCGACACACCGATCGTCCGCCGGAGAAATGCTCGGAGCTGTCCTTGCTGGCGATATTTTTCTACATAACGACCGAACGAGCCAGGAATTCCCAACACAACGAACGGCGCGGCAAGCAACAAAAAGTTATACGAGAGCGACCAGCGACCGAGCTGTTCTGATTCCAGCATGTCGCAGAAGTAGACATTTCTCAACAATCCAATCAGACGTTGGGCACCGGCGAGAACAATCAACACGACCATGCTCGCGCGCAACGAGTCGCCTCGATGTAGCGCTGAGATCGCTGCGGGTGCCGGTGATAGTTGATTGGTAGCTGTCATGGATGTGCTTGTATTCGTTTAACGGCAAGTCCGACGTGAAGTCCGGCGTTCAGTTGAAACGCCGTCGCCTTGCGGCTTGCTGTTAATCGATGTGCTAGTGGTATAAGTACCGCTCGGTGCGACGGACTTTGCGAGGATCGACGGTTAGCCAATTCTTCAATCGCACAAGATCGGCGTCACCATGAATGCGCTGCAAATGAAAGGCATCGTCGCCCGGCCGGTTGTAGCCACCGTACGCCGAACAGACGCCCGCGAAGCCCGCTTCTGCCGCGATCCGAAACGCCGTTGCATTCAGATTCTCGTGCAAGCCATAGGGGAACGCGAAGTAGCGAATCTCGACACCGAGATCCCGTACGAGTTCATCGCGTCCCCCGACGATCTCGTCGTACAATCGCTGCTCGCAAGTGATTTGGCCTAGATCGGCGTGTGTCCGCGAGTGGCCGCCGATTTCGATTCCCGCGTTCGCCAGCGAACGAAGTTGTTCGATCGTGTTTGGTTGAAACGAAGTTCCCTCGGCCACGTCGTGCGGGAACGTCTCGCCTGTCCGCGAGAAATGGCTCATCGCAAAATAGGTACAGGGGATCCTGCGGCGGATCAGCAGCGGGAGTGCCTCGTCGCAATTCTCGGCATAGCCATCGTCGAACGTAATAGAAACGGATGCTCGCGAGTTCCCTTCACGGATGCGACGCTGTGATTCCTCCAGCGAGACCAAGTCGAAATTCGCCTCCAGCCAATCGATCTCGCGGCGGAACTGGGCGTTAGAAATCGTCCAGTCGTTTGGCTTGTGATCCGCCACGCGATGATAGTAGAGCACCATCACAGGTGCGTTGTTGTCACGTGCGGCTGCGGCGTTCAACCACCATCGACCGGGCAGAGTCGCGTAGTAATACGCGCCGAGCAAGCGGCCTTTCCAAGGGATGCGAAATGTCGTCATGATCACTCCTCGTGGCTCATTGCATGCCGGTCAATGTCAGGCCACCTTTGACCCAGTTCTTCATCGTCGCCCCGGCCAACCAGACGCCTTGTCGAAGGTGTGCGGCCGTTCGGTTTGCCGCGATTCGCAACTTGACGGTCGCTTGAGGCTGGGCGTTCCAGTAAGTTTTGTAAGGTTCGTCGCCGCGAAGAAAATCATAGGTTATCCGCGAGCGGGTGATCGCGTGCTGGAGCAGCGACATCGTCATTAAGTGACCTGGTGATTCGTGGTGTGCCTCGGGTTCGATTCCACCTTGATAACCGAAAGCGGTTTCGTGACCGACGAGACTGTAATCGACTGCGACCGGACAGCCATCCAGTTCGATCCAGCACAACTCCAGCATCCCGGCTTGCCAGAGTCGATGAGACACGCCCTCGATAAATGCGGCGAATGGCTTCGACGCAAAACACCCTGGCTCGCCGAGACTGATCCTCCGCTTCTGATGCAACTCGACGAACAAACTCATCGCCTGTCGATACTCGCAGTTGGTATCCGCCGTTCGAAAGACGAGTCTGCCGCTGTCCATCACATCACGTTGCAGTTTCCGCAGCACTTTGCGGCGATTCTTTGACAGATCTTCGTAGATTTCGTCCCAACTCGCAGGTAGCGAACGCGTCCAGCAGTTCGGCCCCGCCTTACGATGCACTCCAGAGCCCGCTTCGGCGAGCGTCCCCACCAGTTTCGCCATTGCCAGATCATTTGTCGGGACACCATCCAGCTCCAACAGATCCCACAAGTCGGCATCCTGCGCACCGCGTCCGCTCGCTTCGATCAACCAATTCGCGATCGCGTCGATCACCGCATCTTCGTGTTCGTTCGTCGAGAGAACGGTTACGTAGTCGGTACAGACTTCGCCCGATCCGAGCAGTTGCAGGAC
Organism: Planctomycetota bacterium; assembly: GCA_963204995.1. Taxonomy (GTDB): domain Bacteria; phylum Planctomycetota; class Planctomycetia; order Pirellulales; family Pirellulaceae. The sequence continues at coordinate 3,112 of CAUJKL010000143.1, forward strand.
GCGGCCTCGTGTCGTGCTTCGTTCTCGAAACAGCGGCAAGACGCCCACCAAGGTGCCAAAGTCGTCATGTACCGCCAGAACGTATAGATCGCGACCGGCTCCATAGTGTTCCCACCAAGTCGACAGCCACTCCCAACTTCGAAACGGAATGCCCCGCGTCAGGCAGTTCCACGCCGTGGAACAACCGTGTAACGTATCGGTTGTAGCGATTCTCGTAACCTGCATCGAACGAACTCGCGAAGCGCGCGGTAGAAAGACAAATCGGCGCTCAACTCTCGGTCACAAACCAAGAGAAGCAAACAGACTTGGTAGAACGAGCAGATATTCGCTGGCCGTTGTTGCGAAACGGCAACAAGGTTGTGCCAAGGCATCCGTTTACCTCGACTTTCGGAGGGAGAGGTATTGGCCCATAGGAAGCCGGGTAAACTCTAGCCAACGACAAGCAAGCCTACATGATCGCTTACAACGCTCAGGTCCATCCGCGCGGGAAAGACGGCAGCTTTGGCTACCATGCCTTTCGCGCCGTGAAGTCGCCGTAGGATAGTAGAACAATTGTCCTCAATTGTTCCTCAGTAACCAGTGAACAATTGAGGACAATTGTTCTACAATATGGCGATGTCCGATCGCGAGAATACTGCTGAAACCGTCGTCTTCGGTGCCTTTGATCCGGAGGCTGACGTCGAGGTCACGGTGCGTAATCTGCCGCACTGGTTTCAGCCTGGTGCAGCGATCTTCATCACGTTTCGAACCGCCGATTCGATGCCCGAAGAAGTCCTGTTGCGATGGCAACGTGAACTGGAAGAATGGTTGGCCGCGCGGCACATGCCTCCGGTGCTCGGCGAGTCCACGGTTCGTCGTCGGTTGTCAAATCACGACGAGTTACTAAATGAACTGAACCCCACGGACCGCCGAGAATTCAAGCGACTCAGCGACCGCATCTTTCACCGCGAACTCGACCGATGTCATGGTGCTTGCTTGTTGAAGCGTCCCGAACTGGCCAAGATCGTCGGCGATGCAATTCGGTTCTATCAAGATACGAAATACGATCTCGATCGGTTTGTCGTGATGCCGAATCACGTACATGCGATCGTTCAGTTTCGAGTCGGAGCCAATCTTGAGACTGTCAGTCAGAGTTGGATGCGATACACGGCTCGGCAGATCAATGCAGCAACTGGCGGTTCCGGTGCTTTCTGGCAACCTGAACCATTCGATCACATCGTTCGCAGCCCGGAGCAATTCGGGTATCTCCAAGACTACATCGCCGAGAATCCCGAGAAAGCGCACCTGCGGAACGGCGAGTTTTTGTTTTGGAAAAGAGAGTAGAACAATTGTCCTCAATTGTTCCCGGCACCAACTGACAATTGTCCTCAATTGTTCCCGCCACCAGCTGACAATTGTCCTCAATTGTTCCCGGCGGCAGCTGACAGTTGTCCTCAATTGCCAGCCCACCCCATGAACAATTGGGGACAATTGTTCTACACACGATCGATGTACAATCTAGAAACACACATTCCGCAACGAGTTCTTATTAAAAGGGTCGACTCATGCACGTTAACCGACTTGTGCTCGTATCAATGTTCGTTTCCTTGTCGGGCTGGCTCGTCGCGCAAGAGGCCCCGAGTCAATCGGGTACTTTGCGAGAACGCGCCATCAAGCAGTTTGATAAGGACGGCGATGGCAAGCTGTCGCTCAGCGAACGCGCCGCTGCGCGGGAGGCTTTTCTTCCGGGAGGCGACGCGCCCGAGCACATGACTTGGACCGTGGGAGAGTTGACACGCGAGGCGCTGGTGTATTTGCCGAGCAAGAAGAGCGACGACGCTGCACCGGTCGTATTCGGTTTCCACGGACATGGCGGTTCGTCGCAAAACGCCGCTAGGAGTTTCGGCTTTGAGAAACTATGGCCGGAAGCAATTGTCGTGTACATGCAAGGAATTCCGACTCCCGGGCGACTGACCGATCCCGAAGGGAAGCGGAACGGTTGGCAAAGCGATGCGGGAGATCAAGGCGATCGTGATTTGAAATTTTTCGACGCCGTCCTCGCGACTTTGCGCGAGAAGTACAAGGTCGATGATCGCCGCATTTATTCGTCGGGACACTCGAACGGTGGCGGTTTCACTTATCTCTTGTGGGCCAAGCGGCCCGACGTCTTCGCCGCCGTCGCACCCTCGGCCGCCAGCTCGCGGCGACTGCTGGAGCTGACACCCAAGCCCGCCATGCACATCGCCGGTCGCAACGACGAACTGGTGCTATTCAGTTGGCAAGAACTGGCCATCGCGGCCGTGAAAAAGGTTAATGGATGTTCTGCGAGCGGCACCGAATGGGCCAAAGATTGCATGCAGTATGCATCTGACAAAGACACCCCGTTCATCGCCTTCATTCACGACGGCACTCACAAATATCCAGCCGAAGCGCCGCCGCTAATCGTCCGCTTCTTCAAGGAGCACGCGAAAGTTCCAGCGGAGCAAAAGGCCGAGTAGTTCCACGCAGTAACAGCCTAGTGCCCCGTTATGACCGGTTTGTAGAACAGTTGTCTCAACTGTTCGCGGAGCAATTGAGGACGATTGCTCTACGCTTTCGTCACCCGCCGAAATCAAACCGTAGAAATCTGCCGTGAATAACTTGCCCTCTCACTTTGATTCGAGTCGCGGCACTGATACCATGTTTCAAGTCTTTGTATTTACCTTTGGAGCCATCCCATGATTTCTCGCGTTCTTCTGCTTTTGGCGGCGTTGACTCTGGTTGGAATCGTGTCGGACGCTCCCGCACAAACGCGCGAAGAAAAGGTGCGTGAGGATCGCCGCAAGGTCGAAGCCGAAGGGTTCTGGATCTATAACAATTTGCCGCTGGCGTTTGACACAGCGAAGAAGAATGGCAAGCCGATCTTGGTGGTATTGCGGTGTATTCCCTGCGAAGAGTGCGTCAAGCTGGATGACGAGTTGGTCGAGCAAGACGAAGTCATTCGACCCTTGCTCGACGAGTTCGTGTGTGCTCGCGTTGTTTCGACCAACGGGCTCGATCTGTCGCTGTTTCAGTACGACACGGATCAATCGTTCGCCGTCTTCTTTTTGAATGCCGACAAGACGATTTACGGACGCTTCGGGACCCGATCGCATCGGACAGAATGGTTTGGTGACGTTTCGCTGAAAGGCTTAGCGGCGGCCATGCAAGGCGCGTTGCAACTGCACGCGGACTATCCAGCGAACGCTGCGTCGCTGGCAGCGAAGCGCGGTCCGAAACCGGACGTCGCGTCGCCGGAATTGTATCCGTCGCTCAAAGGCAAGTTCACCGACTCGCTCAACTATGCCGACAACAACGTCGTGAAGAGCTGCATCCATTGCCATCAGATTGGCGATGCGGAACGCGATATGTATCGAGCCAGCGGGACACCGTTGCCCGAAACATTGCTGTTCCCCTATCCGCACCCGAAGGCAATCGGATTGATTATCGACCCGGATTCACGTGCGACGGTGAAAGAGGTTCAAGCCGATACACCTGCCGCCAGTGCGGGCCTAAAATCCGGCGACGTGATCAAGTCCCTGAACGATCAACCGTTGCTGTCAATCGCGGACATTCAATGGATTCTGCACCAGACGCCAGCCACGGGCGGACAGATCGCAGCGAAGATCGACCGCGGCGGCGCTGCACAAGAGTTAACCATCACGTTGGATTCCGGCTGGCGAAGTGCGGACGAGATTTCGTGGCGTGTATCCTCGTGGGGGCTGCGGCGCATGGCTACAGGCGGCATGTTGCTGGAAGAAGCCACTGCCGAACAACGACAGACCGCCGGCGTTGCTGACGGCGCAATGGCATTGCTGGTCAAACACGTCGGCCAGTATGGGCCGCATGCAGCGGCTAAGAACGCCGGAGTGCAGAAGGACGATATCTTGATCGGGTTCGATGGTCGGAACGATCTGGTCCGCGAAGCTGATGTCTTTCGGCAAGGCATGCAGGAACGCAAGCCCGGCCAGAGCGTGCCGATCACCGTGTCGCGGAACGGCAAGCAGATTCAACTCAAGCTGCCGATGCAGGAGTGACCGTGAGGGGCGAAGGGGTCGGGAGTCTTTTTCGACCGAAGATTCTTCCAATTGAAAATGCATTGGTCGAAAAAGACTCTCGACCCCGTACCCGTTCACTCGCCAAGACGAGCCACCGGCGGCAAAACGCCAGACGCATCGAATGGCAACGGGCGCACATCGCTGACGATTTCCAAGTCCGTTCGCTCGCGGGCCTCGTCCAAGTACGCGGCGGAACACTCGACTTCGGCGACGTCGAGCGTGTTGTGAATCCACATCAGCTTGGCGTCGACAGGCTCGGTCAGCCCGATGATCGGAAGTGAAACGTCGAGAACTTCACGGTCACTGGCATAATGGATGGGGATCATCGCGCCCGTCGCATGGCCGCCGGTCAGGCAGTTCGTTCGCGTGATGGGGATATCGATGGCATCGATGGCTCGTGTCAGAGCAAACTCGGCGAGACCGATCCCGGTGGCATTGCCGTGTGTCTCTGGTGTCAAACCGCGAATGATGATGGTGCGAATTTTCGGCCACTCGTGTTCCGCTGCGACGTGATCGAGATACTTGCGACCGACGACGTTCGTGTCCATTCCTGTGCCACTGATGTTCTTGCCGATCTCATCGATCAGCAGCAGGTCGGCCGTTTTGAAGGGCAGGCTTGGCAGCCACTTCTTGGCGAGCACGAGCAGTTCCTTCTCGCGTTCTTCGAACTCGTGCGGCGCGACGGCTTGAATCTTGGCGGTCTCGTCGTATCCGTTCTCGACGATCCCAACGCCCGCCACGATGCGGCACTTCGACAACACTTCGCGAGCGACGCTGCGAACAATCTGTCCGAAGCTATAGTCCTTGATGGCACGATGATAAATCTTGGCCCCGGCATGTTTGCCCAATCCAATAAGCATCATCTTCATCAAGCCGCTTTCGATGTCGCCATAGAACCCGGTATGTGGCTTCACTCGTCCGCAAACCACAACATGATCCGCACCGAAGGCAAGCTTATCGAAGTGAACGGCAAAACCCTCTGCGGCCTGGCAGACCACGACCGTCTCCATGCTGGCCCGAATTGGGCAACCGCAAAACGCTTCGGTGATGCCATAGCCCTCGATAATTTCCTGCTGGCCTTCCGCCGTGCCACCTCCGTGGCTGCCCATCGCCGGAACGATGAAGGGCTTGGCTCCGAGACCCTTGAAGTGATCGACGATGGCCTTGATCACAAGTTGAATGTTGGCAATGCCCCGGCTGCCAGCCGTAATCGCCACCGCTTGGCCCGGCTTTACCGATTTCTGGAGGGAAAGGCTCGCCAATTGCGAAGCGACTTCGCCGGGGATGTCGGTGACCTGCGGCCGCTCGAAGGTTTGACGAACGCGAAAGATTTGCGGGTAGTCGGGCATTGGTGGAAGGACTCCTGAACGAAGTTATTGCTGAGCTCCTCGTCTTTATAGCACACGGGGCATCGCGGCTTCTATGGTTCACCTTTGGTAAACGGGCCAATTATACTGGGGCTCGTCGCGTTGTTGAGTGCGTAGGCCGGAACAGTGCGTAGGCCGGACGAAACGGATGGGCGGAAGGGGCGAAGTCCAACTTTCAAAAAGAAGGTACAAATTACAGCCAACTAGCGCGCCACCACTTAATCC
>CAUJKL010000144.1 GCA_963204995.1 Planctomycetota bacterium
GCCAACGTGCTGTTCAACTCGCGAGGCGAGTTAAAGCTGGCCGACTTTGGCTTAGCTCGATCGGCCTGTTGCTCGGACCTGACCGCCAGGCACGAGTTGCTCGGCACACCGTGCTACATGGCACCGGAGCAGTTGCAAGGCGACCGGGCGGATTGCCGGGCCGACTTGTTCGCGGTCGGCTGTCTGGTTTGGGAGATGCTCACCGGCAATCGGTTATTCGACGGTGCTTCCGTGTTGGCAATCGCTCTCCAGCAGGCCAAGTTCTCGTTGGCGGACGCCGACGTCATCCGACCGGGGCTGAGTCGTGACATTTATGAAGTGCTAAGTGGAAGCTTGGTGCGCGAACCGCAGGATCGCACGCTCGACCTGAAGCGACTTGCCGCCTGGTCGTCGGTGATTTGTTAGCCGATTACGTATTACTTTCCGCCCATTGCCGTGCCTTTTCACGCAACCGTTTCAACTTGCGTTCAACCGTTTTTGTAGCACAGTCCAAATGCTTGGCAATCTCCGCATTTGACAGACCGACGCTCTTGTATAAAGCCACGTCGACCATCGTCGGATCACCAAGCGTGTCGAGGAAGGCCAGCACCTGATCGGCGGACTCACGAGTTTCCACATCGGTTTCGCCGGCCGCACCGTCGCCCACAAAACGGTCGAACCCTCCGCCGGCCGCAAATACCGATTCCCCGCGAACCGAGCCGCCACCTCGCTTCTGAGCCGCTTCGCGGACAACGTGCGACGCCGCCTTTCGCGTCGCAATGGCAACCAGCAACCGCCACACATCGTCTCGGTTTCGTAGCTGGTCGAACTGACCATCCTGTGCCCGCCAGATGAAACTGTGCATCGCGCTCAGCGCCACATCTTCCTCATCGCCGCCGCGACGAGCCTTCGGAACGAGCCGTCGATGCACTAGACGCACGACGGGCTCAAGGTATCGGGAAACGATCCGTTCGACAGCTTCCTGATCGCCGTCGCGAAGACCCGGCAACCATTGCGTGATTTCATCATCCGACATGAGATACGTCCGATGGAATGAATGTACGGGTGGAGGAATCGCTCCGACACGAACATCTTATCAGAAGCGCCGGTTGACTTGCACTTGGGATGTCCGAGTCTGACGTTTTGATATTTGCGAACCCCGTCCAGTGGGTGACGTGTTTGGGCGACGCCCCTATGGGAAATTTTTTCGAGAAGTGTCGGGCTACTGAACGAAACCGGCATGTAAAGCACAGCAGGTTCAGCGTACACGGAATGACGGGATAGGCCCCGCGGCAAGCGGCGAAGTTAGAGTACCAAACATGTCCAGCACCCCCTCCACTTTGTCAGAACGCATCGATCAGGCCTGTGATCGCTTTGAGTCCGAGTGGCGAAACGGCCACACCCCAGTTCTCGATGACTACTCGCAGCTCTTTGCCGACGAGGAACGCCCTGCCGCTGTGTGTGAACTCCTCGGCATCGATGAATTCTGGCGACGTCGCCGGGGCGAGTTGTTGCAGGCATCGACCTCCCTCCTCCCAGATACTCTTTCCTTCCGCGCCGCGGAAACGCCCGTGGACGGCGAGGCCGAGACCCAGGCATTCAGTCCTCCCGGCCAATCGAGAGTTCTATCGCCCGGGCAAAGCCTGGGCGGCTATGACCTGATCGACGAGATTGGACGCGGAGGCATGGGGATCGTCTACCGAGCCCGGCAAGTGTCCACCGATCGCATCGTGGCATTGAAGTTGATTCGTGGCGATTTGCTGGCCAGTCTGCCCGCGAACACCCGGCAAGTCGTGCTGGATCGCTTCCGGCAGGAAGTCCAAGCGGCAGCCAGGTTGGAACACGACCATATTGTGACGGTCTATGATGGTGGCGAGACCGAAGGGCATCTATTCCTGGCCATGCGATTTGTGCGAGGCCAGAGTTTGGGCCAGGCGGTTCGATGCGATGGTCGTCTCGCTCCCGCGCGAGCCGCCCGGTACATCGCTTCGGTGGCTCGGGCCGTCGAGGCGGCGCATCAAGCTGGCATCGTCCACCGGAATATCAAACCGCAAAACCTTCTCATCGACGAGCAAACCGATCGGGCTCTGATCACGGACTTCGGTGTCGCCAAACTCGGCAGCCACACCATGACTTCGACGCAACAAGGCGATCTGCTCGGAACGCCAGGTTACATGTCGCCAGAGCAGTACCGGGACGCCGCGGGCGCCGGAGCGCCGTCCGATGTGTACTCGCTGGGGGCGACCCTTTACACGCTGCTAACGGGCGAGCTGCCATTTGACGCTGACACGCCCTGGGAAATGATGCGTCAAGTGCTTGAGCAGATACCTCCTCCGCCCTCGACCCACGTGCCGGGGGTCGATCCTCGGCTGGACGCTATCTGCCTCAAGTGCCTTCACAAGGAAGCACAAGATCGCTACGCCACTGCCGAAGCATTGGCCGACGACCTCGATCGCTATCTAGGGGGCGAGCCGGTGCTGGCCACGAGGTCGCGAATCTGGCGTCGAAGCCAGACAGCGCGCCGACCGCGTTGGGTTCTTACGGCCGGCTTCGTGCTGGTTCCGATCGCAACCTTCGCCGCAACTTCGGTGTGGGAGTACAACGGTTTCGCGAAAGGGTCTCTCAAACCTGCGGCATATCTTGAGTCTGAAACCGCGAGCGTCGAAGGAGCTTTGCACGACCAGAGCATGAACGGAAACGAGGTCGACGCGGCGGAGCAGGTTCTGACCGGATTGCCCTTGGAGCAGGCGACCGCCGACGAAGTCGAAGTCGCCACGGTTCCGGTCACATCCGACTGGGTTTCCATCGATGGGATCATCTGTTGGGGAAACGATCGCCCCGGTACGGAGGTTTCCCAGACCTTCACGGACAAGGCGACCGTTCCGTCCCAATCAGACGATCGTCGTCAGCCGCCGCCAGGCGTGCAGTGGGACAGGCCGCTCGGCTCGAACGAGCGACCGACGACCGAATCGGAAGAGCACCCGCTGGCAATGGACGCGACAGATTCGCGGACAGCGATGTGACCGGTATTATTGACGCGCCGCCGCAATAACCGGAGTTCACAGCCCATGATCTAGCTGCTCTAACAAGTTCAGCGTTTCGTCCAGCGCCGCGCGGTAATCCGGCTGTGCGGGGAACTCACTCACCAGATCTTCCAGGTGCCTGCGCGCCGCATCGAGTTCGTCCCGTCCGACCTCAGGACGCTTCGCGTCGTACTGTAGTATCCCGATTTCTCTCAGGCTCACGGCAAGGTCTAATCGGTAGCGGGGCACGTCCGGATAGTCGTGAACCAGTTGAGTAAGGATTTATCGAGCTTGATTCAACGAACTCAATGCTTCGTCCGCGAGTTGCCCTTCGTTTTGAAGCAGCGCCAGATTCATGAAGATGCCTGAAAGTGAAGCCTTGTATTCCGCGACGTCAGGGCTGGCCAGCACAAGGGCTTGCATTTGTTCTCGCGCGCTCTGATACAGTGCAATCGCCTGATCAGCTCGACCATCTGCACACTTCACATCCGCCAACACTCGGTAACAAGTTGCCAGTTCATGCTTAACGCGCAGGGCTCCCGGATTGTCTTCGAGAAGCTGTTCGAAATGTCTGACGGCGGCATTCAGGTGCTCTTCGGCGGCGACGGCGTCTTCCGAGTAAATCGCCAACGTCGCCAAGTTGAAATGTCCCATGGCAATGTCTCGTCCGAGTTCGACGTCGTGCTGTCCCGATTCGGACAATCGGGCACGAATCTCGTGCGCCGTCTCCAACTCGCGCCGCGCCGCTGTCAGGTCGCCACGGTCTCGCTAGAGGAGTCCGATATTCATGTGCGTATTGGCAGTTCTCCGTTGGTACTCGTTGGACTCCGGTTCATCGGCCGCAAGTTGCTGCCGGAGGGCCAGTGCTTTGTGGTATGCGGACGAGGCCCCGTCAAAATCCTGCCGCCCGTGCCGCACTCGCCCGATTCGATTCAGCGTGTCGCCAAGCGCAGCCAAGCGATCGCGATTTCCCGGCTGTTCCGCGACGAGTTGCTCCTGCAGTTCCCTCGCGCGCTCGTAAGCTTGCAGGGCTTCATCGGACGTCGCGATAAGTTCATTGATGCGACCGACGCGGAAGTGGGCCAAGGCAAGTTCATCTCGGAACGCCGGATCGGCGCCTCGTTGCGTGAGGAACTTCTGATAGTACTGAACGGCTTCCTTGAGCAATGCCTGCCGTAGCGGCTGCATTCCAGGCTGGTCGAGTAATTCATGATCGCTGGCCTGTGTGAAAAACCGATCTACCGCTCGCCGCATTTCCCGAAAGCTTTGCTCCGACTCTTCCTGTGCCTGCTTGGCGACGGCGAGCGAAGCCGACGTCTTGACGTATCCGATGGTCGCCGCGGCTAAGGCAATGAGGAGAAACGCCAAGGCCGAGGTAATCGCCCCGGCCGTCATCGGGTTGCGCTGCGACCACCGCCAGATCCGTTCCCAGCGACGAATCGGCCGTGCTTGGATGGGCTCGTTATTCAGATACCGGCGCAAATCCGCCGCCAGCAGTTCCGCGTTTGGATAGCGGCGGGAGGGTTGCTTATCCAGACACTTCAGGCAGATCACTTCCAGATCACGGTCGATCGAAGGGTTCAGTTCGCGCGGGGCGACCGGCTCTTCTTCAATGACATGCTTCAGAGTTCCCGCAAGACTGGGTGCCTGGAATGGCGGCCGCGCCGTCAACATGTGGTAGAGCGTGGCACCCAGTGAGTAGACATCGGTCGCCTCCGTCACGTGGGCCGAATCCTCGGCCTGTTCGGGTGACATGTAAGAAGGCGTGCCAAGCACCTGCCCCGCCTGCGTCATCTCGTGGCCGGTCCAGGCCACTTTCGCCAGACCGAAGTCCGCTACGAGTACGCGATCTGTATGGCGATCAACCAGGATATTGTGAGGTTTCAAGTCACGATGCAGGATGCCGACCTGGTGTGCCGCATGAACGGCACGGGCTATGGGTTCCAGATATGCGGCCGCCCGGCACCCGTCCATGGGGCCTTCGTGCAGCAATTCGGCGACGCTGCTCCCTTCCACATACTGCATGGTGAAAAAGGGACGGCCATCAACTTCGCCGACATCGTAGACCGAGACAATATGTTCGTGCTCGAGCCTGGCCTCGGCCTGTGCTTCGTGCCGAAAGCGATCGGCCATTTCGACCTTCATTTCCTCCGGCAAGATGCTGAGTTGATCGCCTTGGATCACTTTAAGCGCGACGATTCGATCCGCCTTTGCCTGGCGAGCTCGATAGACCACCGCCATCCCTCCGCGACCGATTTCCTCGTACACCTCGTAGTCGCCGAAGCGGCCGATCGGCCGTCCGCGCTCATCGCCTCTTCCAGGGCGACCGGAAGTTGGTGTATCCGTGTGTGGAAGGGTTGGAAACGCCACGCCAGCGGTGGAAGCTTCCGCGGCTCTGCAAAACGCCTTTTCGATGACCGAGGAAAAACCGGAAAACCGTTGCCGATAGCCGTCCAGCAAGGCATGCTCGTCACGGCACCGACGCCAATGAAGCTCAATGGCGAGCAGTTCGCCCATCAGTCCAGCACGATGTTCTTCCGCAACGCTGGTGAGGTAATCCTCGATCCGCGGCGATGCTCCCGAACGGAGTTGGCTCTCGAACTCTTCGCACAAGAGCTCGATCTGGCTCCCCAACGACATCTCGCACGGGAGGATACGAATAACACGATCGTCACCGAGCTCGGCATCGCTCATGGACATGGTTTCCAGTTATGCGATGGCATTCGCGCCAGCAAATTCGCTGAAGCAAGCCGCTTATTGAACGCTTTTTGCCGAATGGACACTGTTCGACATCATTCTAGTCTTGTCATCGCGCCACAAAAACCAGGGCTTCAACCCGTACTCGCCGCTATTCGAGCCACACGGCGGATGATGCAACCGGAGACTCGAAAGAGCTGGCCCCCGCGATCACGCTTGAGGTCGGACGATCAATCGCAGTGGTTTGTTGCGTTGGAGGCGTATGGGCAAACCGTCGGCGAGTGATTTTCCGGTGACCTGCCTGACGGTTTTCGCATCCACGTCGGTTACTTCGTACTTGTGCGAGTCATCGGGCTCGACCGTGAACCACTCCGGCACGGCATTCATGCGCGGCCAGTCCTGATTGAAACCCATGTAGAGGCGGTGACGGGGAATGTCGAATTGAAGCTGACCCTCGTACGCCTTGTCGGCTTGCAGGTAGATGCAGATTCCGTCATCACACGGAGCTGCTCCCAGTTGCAGCCCTGGCTGCCAAGGGCGGGCGATCGTGTTGCGAGTGTGCAACATCGTGTGGATCAGCACTGTTCGAACGGTGTTCGCTTCGAGTTTATGCGTGTCCCACAGCCGATCCGGGGCCGTGTGGTCGACCAGCAGTGTGGCGATCTCGCGATCGGCCCAGACGAAGGATTCGACGGTGGGAAAATGACGCAGCAGATACAGCCCGCCTTCGACCGAGTCCGCGATGTTGTCGCGAGAATTGCTGTCCCAATTGAAGTCGCGATAGCGCGGTTTCAAGAGATTCGCCATCGGCTGACGAATCGCCGCGTGATAACGCTGCGTGCCGAGTGCCAGGTCGTAGTCGAGGAAACCGACGAAGTCGTAGCCCCAGCCATCACGGAGTGTCACGTTATCGTGCGGGCCTTCGGTATCCTGTAGGGTTCCAATAATAACTCCATCCGAGTTCCTGCCCCGCCGCAGGATCTCGTCGAACATGTATTCCATGTGTGGCTTGTATTGTTCGACTTTGTCCGGGCAAGCCGTCGCGTCCACGGCGAACAGCAAGCCCAAGCCACCAATGATCTCGCAGCCGTGATCGGAAAGTCGCGTCGGCACGAACTTACCGTCCAGGAGATAATAGTCGGCCAGCCGATGCGCCCAATCGAGGTACTTCTGTTCGCCGGTCATGCAGTACAGTCGTGGCAGCATCTGGAGCAGTTCGCCATTCACCTCGACGTTCGTGGAAGGGATTGTTCCATACGGCGTATCGATCTTGGCGTGCTTGAAGATGTCATCGACCACTCCGCGCATTCGGTCGTACCACGGATACTTCTTGCCTGTGATTTCGACGATGGGGGTCAGGCCGTCCTTCGCATATTCGCTGGCTCCGAAGATCATCGCGTCGAACGGGATGATGTCCTTGTGTCCCGCGTCCATGTCATACGGCACCGGCAGCCGATCCAGGTGGTTGCAGAGACGTTGTTCCGCCTCGAGCACGTCGAGCATCACGGTTTCAAGGATCTTCTGATCGGTGTAGTACGCCGCCCAAACGTAGAACGGATAGCAATCGGCAGCTGTGTCCTGATAGTTCCACTGACGACCCGTGGGACGGAACAGGCCAGACGGTTGATCTCGAACGGCCAGACAACGTTCGTGCAACCAACGCTGAACCTTGCTCAGCGCAATGCCCGCGTATTGCGAGCTCCGTTCGGCGCGCTTCCAATCGGGTTCGATTGGTGCTGGGTTCCAGAGTCGTTGTGCGTCGCCGTTCGCTTCGAACCCGGAAAGCTCCGCCCAAACCA
>CAUJKL010000145.1 GCA_963204995.1 Planctomycetota bacterium
GCGGCTTGCTACGGTTGAAAGAAAGATCCTGTGCTCCAGTCGGCTGTGGCAAAACAGCCGAGGGACCGCCAACTCGCCTATCAAGCAAGCCACTCGCCGCCAAACCAAGATCGCGAACGACTTCTGCATCGACGCGTAGTCGTTGTTGCCAGGCCAGTAATTCGTTGAGCGGATCACGATCGACGAGATCTTTCCGGTAGGTACTCGATTGTTGATAGGTGGCGGACATGACGATCAACTTGTGCAGCCGCTTCATGCTCCATCCGCCTGCAACGAACTCGTTGGCTAGCCAATCTAAAAGTTCCGGGTGCGAGGGTCGATCTCCTGCCAGACCAAAGTCATCTTCGGTAAATACCAAGCCTCGTCCAAAGTACTGTTGCCAAATGCGGTTCACTGCGACGCGTGCCGTCAATGGATTTGCGGGGTCCACGATCCAACGCGCCAAGTCGAGTCGATCCGGGCGTTCGCCGCGAGGCTTCAAAGGTGGAAGCACCTCAGGCGTGGCGCGATGAACGACTTCGGTGGGCCGCAAGAAGTCTCCGCGTTCGAAGAGACGAGTCTCGCGTGCCTCGTCCAGTTCGGCAATCGTTTGAGCCAAGCTATCGTTCGGGTTCTTCGGTTCCAGACGCGCTCGCGTCTGTACGGCATTGTCGATGTTGAGCCAATCTGAATCCCGCGAACAGAAATAGTCGAGGATGACGCGCTCGTGTTCTGCCGCCCGCTGTGCGAGGGGAACCGCTAAGAAGTCCGCAGCGCGGCCCTTAATCTCTTCCACACGAAATGGCAACGATGCACCGGTGACGGACAAGCGAAAGCACCCGATCAACTGGAACCAACCGCCGGTTCCTTGACGCATTGTGATCGTAAAACGCGTGCCCGTGGCGTGTGCTACCGGCTCGCGAAACTCGACGACGGCCACGTGGCGTTCACCCGTACGTTGACCAATCGACCAGCCGGGAGTGCCAGGACTGGTATAGATCGCACGGCGGAATGGCCGGTCGTCGCGAGCATGGCTGGCGGCGGGATGCAGCAACTCGATACGCTTGGCCTGCGGCAGCTTAGGGCTGTCGATGGCGATATCTTGTGCGGGGACTGGTTCGGCCTCGACCAACAACTCGCTCAAGTCAAAGTCGCCGTCTGGAGCGCGCCCCGGACCTTGGTTCGGCAAACTCGGGTGAGGAAGCACTTCGATTCGCAGCCCTGTGATGACCGGCAAATGGCTAGTGGCGACGATCGTATAGACCGAGTCTTCCGGCGTCGGTCCCGATGCGAGGATCGACAGATCATCTTGCGACGTTAATGCTTCACCTTTGCTCGCAGATAAGTACGAAGGGCTCAGCGGCTCCCATGTCGCGACATCGATCTTCGAGAGCGTTGCAGCCCAATGCTTCGCTTTGTCCGATGCGATGTGTTGCTCGTAATTGCGCCGCGTCGCGAGAATCTGCTCGTATAGCTGATCGTGCGTCGCTTTCCGCTCGGGATAGCCTGCGGTTTCTGCGGGAAGTGGCGCGGGAAGGTCTTTCTCCCAAACGCTGTCAAAGAAGGCATACATCCCGAAGTAATCTAGTTGCGACAGCGGATCGTCCTTGTGGTCGTGGCATCGAGCACATCCCAACGTCAGGCCCAGCCACACGGTGGCCGTCGTATCGGTTCGGTCGAACGTCTGACGTACGCGATCTTCGTGTGGATCGGCACCCACCTCCAGGTTGCTCAGCGTATTGCGGTGGAACCCGGTGGCGACCAATTGATCGTTGGTTGGATTCGGCAACAGGTCGCCGGCGAGTTGCTCGATCGTGAACTGATCGAAGGGCAGGTCGCGATTCAACGCCTCGACAACCCAATGTCGGTAACGCCAAGCGTGTGGTCGAGCCTGATCGAGGTCATAACCATGGCTGTCTGCATAGCGAGCTTGATCAAGCCAATGCCGCCCCCAACGCTCGCCATAGTGCGGCGAGTCCAGCAGTCGGTCGACTAACTTTTCGTAAGCTCGCGGATCGAGATCGCCGACGAATGCCGAAACCTCTTCCGGTTCTGGAGGCAAGCCGAGCAGGTCGAGATAGAGACGGCGGATCAGTGTTTGCCGGTCGGCCACTCGATACGGAGTGATTCGTTCCTGTTCCAGTCGTTGCAGCACGAAACGATCGATATCGTTATTGATCCAATCTTCGTCATCCACCTGTGGCGGTTGCGCCGGTTGAACGCGTTGGAACGCCCAGTGCCCCTGGTCGGACAGAGACCCGAGCTCTTGCGACTCGCTGACGTCCGGTGTCTCGGGAAGACTCGCGGCACGAACCGCAACGGAGTATACGACAACTGCCAGTAGGGACGAAACATAGATGGAACGTCGCACGATCAAGTTCCTCGTCGGTTGTCGGCAGTTCGTGGGCCGGAACAAGTTAGTAGGCCGGAACAAGTCTTCGCAGTTGCGGCATGAGCCGCTCGTGACGCCAGTGCCGGAACTGCGAAGACTTGTTCCGGCCTACTTGTATCTCTCCGGAAAACATGGGTCACATTCGGTGATGTGTCAATTTGGAAACATCGCTGCTCCCGCGTGATGCAAAAAGACGACGGCCGCGTCAAGTCGGCAATCGTGCTTACAAATCCAGTCGGCGGCATTTGCCTCGAGGCGTTTTGTACTCCATCTTTCAGATAGATAAAGCTGCGCCCAATCACGGATCAGTTGCTGAAGACGACTGCCACCGGATGGAAAAGCCCCGATTGTGCCCGATCCACCATTCCTTCCTTGCCAAAAGGAGCCTGACAAACGATGTCAGTCACCGCCCATCGATCGTCGGTCGACAAAAGGCCATTATCCCTGCGTCGTCCTGGTGCGATCGCCGTCCTGACCGCGATCGTGTTAGTCGTCTTACTAATGTGTGTCGCGGTTGCCATCGATATCGGTGCGATCGTACTCGTGCGCACACAGCTGCAATCCGCATCTGACTCGGCGGCACTCGCAGCAGCGACTCAACTCGGATATGGCCAAGCGGCCGTTGCTGCGGAAGCGACGTCTTACGCGAACCACAACAAACAACTCGGCGGCTCCTCCGCCGAAATCGATCCCAGTGAAGTGAATATCGGCGTTTGGGATCGTACGACGCAGACGTTCACGACGGCGGATCATGGCAATGCCGTCCGCGTCACGACACGCGGTACGAATCATGGCTACTTCTTCGCGAAGATGGCTGGCCCTCAAACCTTTTCATCCGGTGCCACCGCGATTGCTTCGGCCGTGCCGCGCGACATCATCCTCGTCGTCGATTTGTCTGGTTCCATGAACAGCGACACCGAACCGGCTTGGTCGGCAAACGCCATCGAAGGTCAATCGGGAGTACCGGCAGGAACCGGTGAGGCTTTGCTCAGCACGCTCTACACCGATCTCTACGGTGGCATCAGTGGCAGTGATTTCAATCTGGCGGATTTCGTGACAAACAACGGTTTCGAACTCGCCGCGCCCGAGTATGCCTATGCGGTCCTGACGATGAACGAAGGCCCTCTGTCAACGCATCCGAACACCAATTACAAGATTAATTCAGGTGATGGCGAAGCGACTCGAAAGGCAAAAGCTTTCCGGTGGTTTCGCGAACAGATCATCGGCGGCCAGATGTCCGGGGCAAACCCTCCGATTACACAGACGGCTTACTGGGATCACTACCTGCACTACGTACTTCGTCCGATAACCCACAGCGTACCTCCGCCGGACCCACCGCCGGCGATGCCGAACGAACCACAACCTCCCAGCCCGCCGAACTACGGTCCATGCTGGGTGCCAGATCCGGCCCCAGATCCAGATCCAGATCCAGATCCCGATCCAGATCCCGATCCAGACCCAGATCCGCCACCACCGCCGCCGCCACCGCCACCGCCGCCACCCAATCCATATGGAGGTGGTCCGCTTGGGGCTCTTCCCAAAGGCGTGAATTGGTACACCGTGCGGCAAGCAAACCTACTGAACGTTGAAACGGCCAGCGTTTCGCTTGGATCGAATCAAGCACTTGTCCCGGTCTCGACTGCGGCGTTGCAAGGTGCCGCGATCGCAGGTCTGTCGCTGGGCACAACGGGCGGTTACTACGATCCGAGCTGTGTGTCTGCCGTCGATGCGGCGTACAACACGGCCTATGCCAACTATCAAGCGGCTTGGAACCATTGGAACACGGTTTTGATTCCTCAATGGCAGGTCGCGCTGCAGCATTACTACAACGTCTACTTGCCGGCTTACATCGCGGAAGCCAAGAAGAAGGGTTCGCCGCCGTATAGCCGAGGCGAACTTCCACCGAATCCGCCGCTCAACGAGTACTCGAAAGTCGATCGCATTGCGAATATCGGGTTCAACTCGTACTACTTCAATAATCCGAATTCCGATTTGACAAACCTTCCAGAATCGGTGCCTGCAGCCCATGTCAACAAGATTGGCTACAGGACCTACACGCAGTTCCAAGCCGATTTCGGACGAAACCTCAAGCCTGGCGTTATGAGCGGATTGACGGAACTGTGTCCACTTTCGGCACAGAGCCCGTACTGTCCTTTTCATTCCGAAGCCGTGGGAGATGCCGACACCGGTTACGAAACCTTCAGCTTCCCGCCGCGAGAACAGCCGATCCACGCGGCACGCCGATCGCTCATTCGCGCCATCAAGATCATCAAGAAGTGGAACGATGGCGTGCCAAGCGCGGTGGCAGATCATGTCGCCGTGGTCGGGTTTGACGGCGATTATCCATCGCTAGGCATGGCTCCGTCGATACTTATGCCGTTGACCGGCGACTATAACAGCGCGATGAACGCCTGTGCCATGTTGCAGCCAACAGGCGATAAACTGGCCACGACCGCGATGGAAGCCGGCATGATTGTCACCTATGCGCACATGCAGGCCAGTGGCCGTGACTTTACGGACAAGCTGGTCATCGTGCTGAGCGACGGCGTACCCAATCTCGTGCGATCGAGTGCGGGCACGATCAATGCGTATGTCGGCGGAGTGCCCGCCCCTGATTTCGCACAGTTCTACAGCAGCGATCCGCTCAGTTGGCCCAACAGCCGCTATTGGTTTAACGGCCCGTTGATGCAAACCCGCATGATGCATGCCGACAGATACAAGGTCTTTGCCGTCGGCATGGGTTTCGGGGCGGACAGCGATTTCCTCAATCGAATTGCCGAACTGGGAGGCACGTCAAGCTACGGTAGTGGTCTCCAGGCCGGTGGTGACCCCACCCAGTATGAAAATAATCTAACTCAGATCTTGAAGGACATTATCTACAGGCCAACCGTGCGGTTGGTTGAGTAACCCCGGATTGTTTAGAGTCTTCGGATCGTCCAGGAAATGACTTCATGAACGAGGTGGCTGGGGCTGAGTCCGCGAAGCCCCGGCTTACCATGAACTCCAATCAGCCGTGGCGTCGAAGACTCCGCCACAGCCACCCGCCTTATCCGCCACGTGATGCAAAATGACCACGGCCGTGTCACATCGGTAACAATTTTGTTGAATCGAGTCAGCAGAATTTGCTAAACGGACATTTGTGTCCCATCGTTCAGCTAGATACGACTGCGCCCAATCCATGGACCAGTCGTTGAAGAGGACTGCCACTGGATGGACGAGCCCTCATCACGCCCGAGCCACACCCTTCCTTGCCGACAGGAGCCTGACGAACAATGTCAGCCACTGCCCCCCGATCGTCGTCCAACAAAAAATTGTTAGCTGTGCGCCGTCCCGGCGCGATTGCCGTCCTCACTGCGATCGTAATGGTTGTCCTGCTGTTGTGCGTCGCCGTCGCCATCGACGTAGGTGCCATCGTCCTCGTTAAAACACAACTTCAAAGCGCCTCCGATTCGTCCGCGCTGGCTGCGGCAACGCGACTTGGCCTTGGGCAAGCCGCAGTTGTCGCCGAGGCGCAAAAGTTTGCGAATTTGAACAAACAACTTGGTGGTGCTGCGGCCGAGATCGATGCCAACGAGGTGGAAGTGGGCATTTGGAATCGCGGGACGAGGACATTTACCACCGCCACAAATGGGAATGCCGTACGTCTGAAAACGCGCGGGACGAACCACGGATACTTTTTCGCGAAGATGTTCACGAGTGGTTCTTTCTCGTCGAGCGCCTCCGCCATTGCTTGTGCCGTGCCGCGTGACATTATCTTTGTCGTCGACTTGTCAGGCTCGATGAACAGCGACACCGAACCGGCTTGGTCTCCAAATGCGATCAATGCACAGTCCGGCGTTCCCCTTGGCACCGGTGAAGCACTATTAGATACCCTCTACTCGGATCTCTATGGAACGATTCCTGGCAACGACTTCGATCTCGCCAACTTTGTCACGAGCAGTGGCTTCACGCTTTCGGCACCGGAGTATGCCTACGCAGTTCTGACGATGGACGCCGGGCCACTTTCGACGCATCCGAACAGCAGCTACAAAATCTTGCCCAGTGACGGCGAAGCAACTCGAAAGACGAAAGCCTACGCTTGGCTCCGTGAACAGATCATCGGCACACAAATGACTGCCGCGAATCCACCGATCTCACAGACAGCGTATTGGAATCATTACCTGGACTATGTGATTCGACCCATTCAGCACAGCGTCGCGCCACCGGACCCGCCGCCGGCCATGCCGCCCGAGCCGCAGCCACCGAATCCGCCGAACTACGGTCCGTGCTGGGTGCCACCGCCTCATCATTCGCATCACGTACCGAGCCACGTGGCATCGGGGCATGTGCCCTCCCATGTCGCGTCACATCATGTCGCTTCGCATCACGTCGCCTCACATCACGTTCCAGCACACCATGTTCCTGCCCACGTTCCAGCTCACGTTCCAGCACATCACACTCCGTTCGGTGGTGGTGGTCCGTTGTCGTCGCTGCCCAAGGCGTCGGAAGTAAGTCCGCTCAATCCTGTGGCTGCGACAACTCCGGCTCAATCAGCGGAAGCGCTTGTCACGGTATCGACGACCGCATTGCAGAGTGCCGCGATCGCTGGCCTCGCACTCGGCACAAGCAGCGGCTACTACGACCCGGCCTGCGTCGCACAAGTCGATGCGTCCTACAACACGGCGTATGCCCAATATCAGGCAGCGTGGAACAATTGGAACACGGTCCTGATTCCTCAATGGCAGGTGGCGTTACAGGTTTACTACAACGTTTACCTACCGGCGTTCCTCGCGGAAGCTAAGAAGAAGGGCTCGCCACCCTACAACCGCGGCCTGATCCCGCCGGATGCTCCTCGTAATGAATACAACATGGTCGATCGCATCGCGGATATCGGTTTCGACTCGTACTACTTCAACAATCCGAATGCCGATTTGACGAGCCTTCCTAAAACAGTTCCGGCAGCGCAAGTCAACAAGATCGGCTACAAGACGTACACACAATTCCAAGGGGACTTTGGACGAAACTTCGTGCCCGGCAAGATGCAGAATCTGACGGCGGTCGTTCCGCTCTCGGCACAGAGCCCCTACTGCCCATTTCACTCGGAATCGGTCGGCGATTCCGACACCGGTTACGAATCGTTTTCGTTCCCGCCAAGAGAACAGCCGGTCCACGCCGCACGGCGGTCGCTGATTCGCGCGATGAAAGTCATCAAGAAGTGGAACCAAGGTGTTCCGGCCGATATCGCCGACAAGGTGGCCATTGTGACATTTGACGCCGACTATCCCAGTCTCGGCATGACACCCCAGTTGGTACAGGGACTTACCGCCAGCTACAACACGGCCATGAATTCGTGTACCACGTTGCAACCCACGGGAGACAAGCTGGCAACAACAGCCTTGGAGGCAGGCATGATCTTGGCGTACTCACATATGCAATCGAGCAGCCGTCAGTTTACGGATAAAGTCATCATCGTCTTGACCGACGGCTTCCCGAATCTCGTTCAATCGTCCCACGGAACGGTCGATTCTTACGTGGGCAGCGTCACTGGTCCGGATGCAGCACAGTTCTATACCAGCGATCCGCTCAGCTGGGCAAACAGCCGCTATTGGTTCAACGGCCCGCTCATGCAAACTCGGATGATGCATGCCGACAAATACGACGTCTTTGCTGTCGGCCTCGGTTTCGGAGCGGACAGCAATTTCCTCAATCGAATGGCCACACTAGGCGGTACCTCCGGCGTCGGGCAAGGCCTACAGGCAGGTGGCGACCCGACCCAATACGAAAATAACCTGACACAGATTTTCAAAGACATCATTTTCACACCGACGGTGCGCCTGGTCGATTAACGGCGCTGGCTGTCGACTTGCTCAATCACAGAGGGACTTCCCACATGTGCATTTCTCCTACCACCGCGAACCGTTTCTGCCGCCGGTGGACGAATCACATCTGCTTGGCGTTAGTCGCTGCGGCGTTGGTGTTCGCGAGCGGACAGGCCGTGACCGCTGACTCGCCGGGACAGGTAACGCGCGCCCCGGATGAGAAGCTCGAGGCACCCAACGATACTTTCAGCACGGAACGCCCCAATGGCCAGTCAGGCTTCTCGGGCAATCGGGCCGGGGATGTACGGGACGACAACGAGTTGAAGCTGAAGTTGGTGTGGTGCCCGCCCGGAACATTTACGATGGGCAGCCAGCCAGGCGAGGACGAATACCGAACCAATGAAGGCCAAGTCGAAACGACGTTGTCTCGCGGCTTCTGGATTGGTAAGTACGAAGTGACGCAGGGCGAGTGGGAGCAACTCATGAAGTCCAATCCCAGCGAGTTTTCATCGACGGGGCAAGCAAAATATAAAATCTTCGGCAAGGTCACGTCGCGGTTTCCCGTCGAGAGCCTGCTCGTCGAAGAAGCGGTCGACTTCTGCCAAAGGCTCACCGAGCAAGAAAGAGCGGCCGGTCGACTGCCGACGAACTGGGAATATACGC
>CAUJKL010000146.1 GCA_963204995.1 Planctomycetota bacterium
CGTATGGTATCGTTCAGGAACACGGCGGGTGGATCGACGTCGAGAGTGAACCAGGACGTGGAAGTTGTTTTACCGTTTATCTTCCTCGGGAGTAATGCTGCGTGAATGGAAGAATCTTGATCGTCGACGACGAACGAAGCATGTGCGAGTTGTTGGAGACGGCGCTGCGGCTACGAGATTTTGAGTCGCGGTGGTACACTTCAGCCGATGAAGCACTTCTGACGCTCGACGACGGTAACTTCGACGCCGTTCTCACGGACTTGAAGATGCCTGGCACCACGGGCTTGCAGCTATGCGAGAAGATCGTCGCTAACCGCCCCGATATTCCTGTCGTCGTAATGACAGCGTTCGGCAGTTTAGAAACGGCGGTGTCTGCCATTCGTGTCGGGGCTTTCGACTTTGTGACCAAGCCGATCGAAATGGACTTGTTGGCGATCGTCTTGCAACGCGCCGTCACCCATCGTCGGCTGCAAGATCAAGTCAAGCTGCTGAGCGAGCGCGTCGAGCAGAACGGACGTTTCGGCGAAATGATCGGCGACAGCCCCGCGATGCAGGATCTGTATGACCAACTCACGCGCGTAGCCGATTCGGAGTCGTCCATCCTCATCACGGGAGAAAGCGGCACCGGCAAGGAATTGGTCGCGCGCTCGCTTCACCGGCGGAGTCGTCGCGCGAAAGGCCCGTTCGTTCCCGTCAACTGTGCGGCGATCCCTGAAACGTTGTTGGAGAGCGAGTTGTTCGGTCACGCGAAAGGTGCCTTTACCGACGCGCGCAGCGAACGGAAGGGTTTGTTTCAACAAGCCGAGCACGGCACACTCTTCCTGGACGAAATCGGCGAGATGCCGCAATCGATGCAAGCCAAGTTGTTGCGGGCGTTGGAAGAGAATAAGCTGCGACCGGTCGGTGGCGATAAGGAAGTCGA
Organism: Planctomycetota bacterium; assembly: GCA_963204995.1. Classification (GTDB taxonomy): domain Bacteria; phylum Planctomycetota; class Planctomycetia; order Pirellulales; family Pirellulaceae. The sequence continues at coordinate 923 of CAUJKL010000146.1, forward strand.
GTTCGACGTCCGCGTGCTTTCCGCCACCAACCGCGATCTGGAAACTGCCATCGAAGACGGTCGCTTTCGCGAGGATCTGTACTTTCGCCTGAATGTCATCCAACTCGAACTTCCACCGCTGCGCGCACGCGGCACCGATGTGTTGTTGATTGCCCAGCACTACGTCACGAACCTAGCGGCGCGTGCTGGAAAAGCGATCACGGGTGTCTCCGAAAAGGCCGCCGAGAAGCTCTTGGCCTATTCATGGCCGGGTAATGTTCGCGAATTGCGAAACGTGATCGAACGCGCCGTGGCACTGACGCGTTATGAACAACTCGCCGTCGAAGATTTGCCTGAAAAAGTTCGCAACTACCGGAGCGACCAAGTCGTTGTCGGTGGCCACGACCCAGCGGAACTGCTCCCCATGGAAGAAGTCGAGCGGCGCTATATCCAACACGTCCTCAACACGGTCGGCGGCAACAAGACGACGGCCTCGCGCATTCTCGGCCTTGATCGCAAGACGTTGTATCGGAAGCTTAGCAGTGATGGTGCCGCAGATAAGTAAAGTCGTTCGTAGGCTCATCATCTCTCACGAAAACACTCGCCATGAATCACGACTCACGGGTATCTTCCCAGTGCGAGCCCGCAAAAGTCGCTACACTATGGCCAACTCGAGAATCGAACGCAACGAAGGAGTGGCCTCATGCCGGAAGTATATGTCAGCGCGATCATCGACGCTTCGCTGGAAAAAGTATGGGAAGTCATCCGAGACTTCAATGCACTACCCCACTGGCACCCGCTGGTCGCGACCAGTCGAATCGAAGACGATCGACCTGCCGACGCGATTGGGTGTATCCGCAACTTTCAGGTAGCTGGGAGTGGCGAGACGATTCGCGAACAACTCCTGGCCCTGTCGGAAATCGAACACTTCTACACCTATTCGATACTCGAGTCGCCGCTTCCGGTCAAAGACTATGTCGCCACGCTCAGGCTGCGCCGCATCACAACCACCGGTCAGACGTTTGCTGAATGGCAATCCAAGTTCGAGACTCCGCCGGGCGACGAAGAATTAGGCTGCGACCTAGTCAAGAACATCTACGAAGGCGGCTTGGCGTCGATTGCAACGAGCTAGCCCAAATTATTAGCCAGCTGCCTGCAGTCACTTCTTCGCGCACTTCGGCTTGCCCGAGATGAGAAACTTCTCGACGGGCTCACCGCCGATCAAGTGATCCTGGATAATCGCTTCCAACACGTCGGGCGTACAGTTTCCATACCAGCAGTTGTCTGGCATGACGATGGCGATCGGGCCGCCCACGCAGATGTCCAGACAATACGACTGTGATCGGAACACCCCGCCTTGCTTATCGAGCTTTAGCTCCTTCAGGCGTTTCTTGAGATACTGCCACGATTCCCGCATCTGATTCCGGCTGGCACACTTGGCCGTGTTGCGGTCGTAACACAACAAGATGTGCCGCGTGGCCGTCGCGAAGCCTTCCTTGCGGACCTTGCGCCGCGCTTCGGCTAGGCCTTTGGTTTCGTGATCGTGTCGTTTCGCGTTCATGAAGATTTCCAGCAAGGAAGATAATCCCAGCATACCTGCAAAATGCCGGAACCGCTATTCGTGACTTGCCGATAGAGATCGCCGCTGGCCGAACGATTCGAAAAGCTGACGGCGTGTGCGGATTCAAGCGACTGGGTAAGGCGTTGCCAGCCGGTAACTTGGATGGTCTGCCAGATAGGATTCAACGCGCGACAACGCATGAATCGCCGTGGCGATGAACGAAACGGCTTCGCTCAAGCGATGATCGGGCTCGGCACAGCTGAGCCGCAAGAATCCCGCGCCTGCTTCGCCAAAACACTCTCCTCCCAAACATGCGACTCCTCGCGAATCGTCAGCGCCTTCGAGCAAGTACATCGCCAATCCATGTGAAGTGATGCCAAGTCGGTTGCAGATCGGCGCGACGGACGGAAAGGCGTAAAAACTTCCGCCGGGCATCAAGCACGAGATCCCTTCGACTTGATTCAGCTCGTCTACCAGTCGTTTCACTTTTCGGCCGAACTCGCTCATTTGCCGATCGCGTTCGTCGCGAGCTTCGCGCATCGCCGCCGCTCCCGCCAATTGCGTGAACGGGGGGACGCACGAGAGCGCCGTGTTGGTCAACTTGCCGAGCATCTCGATGGTCTTCGCATTACTCACCGCAAAGCCCAACTGCCAACCGCTCATGCTGAATGATTTGCTAAACGTGTAAGCAGCGACCGTCTGCTCGATCATTCCTGGCTGAGCCAACAGCGAATGATGGCGTCCGTTCCACACCATCCGATCGTACGGTTCGTCGCTGAATACGGCCATGTCACGGTCGCGAACGATCCCGGCCAGTTCTTCCAGATCTTCGAGCAACGTGATGCCGCCGGTTGGATTGTGCGGCGAGTTGAGGAAGATCGCTTTCGGGCTGGAGTCTTCCTCGAGGAACTTTCGCACATCGTTCAGGTTCGGTCGAAAGTCATGGGCGTGCTTCAAGGTGGAGAGCACCATTCTTGCGCCGCGCCGAGCGATATTCGGCGGATAGGTCGGGAAGTGCGGGCTGAAGACCAACACGCCATCGTCCGGGTTGAGAAAGGCTTCGCAAAACAGTTGCTCAAAATTCTTTGCCCCCGGGCCGGCGATGATGTTCTCGGCGGCAACGGACAGTCCGTACTCGCGGTTCACGTATTCGGCAGCCGCTTCGCGAAACTCTGGAATGCCGAGTGAAGGGCCGTAGTGCGTGCGACCATCGCGAATCGCTTGAATCCCCGCTTCGACCGCCGGTGCTGGGGTCGCAAACGGGCTGTCGCCAATCTCCAACTCGATGACATCCTTTCCGGCAGCGATCAATCGCTTGGCAGCCGCGAGAACCGTGAAAGCAGTTTCGGCTTTGACCGACGAAGCAAATTTGCTGAAGGAAGCGGACATGATCTTCTCATTCTGAAAGTAATAACCCCGACAATTATGCCGGGGATTTGGCTTTTGGACTGCGGTGACTTG
>CAUJKL010000147.1 GCA_963204995.1 Planctomycetota bacterium
CGACCGACGACATCGGTGCCAGGGCCGTCGAGTGCGTGCATCACATTCGCGACGTCCACGCCACACTGTTGCACCTGCTGGGTCTGGACGACAACAAGCTGACGTATTACCACGCCGGTCGCCACAAACAGCTTTCTCAATTCGGCGGCGCAGTCATCGCGGAATTGCTTGGGTAGCAACGCTTTGTCTGTATGTTCTGCCTGTGGGCAATCTATGTCTCGACGGCAATTGCGATGTCTCTCAAAGCCCCCTCCGGCGTCGCGATCGCGCCAGTCCTAATCGCACTTGGCGCGGCAGGCATCTTTATTCCGTTGGTGTTCGCCGCAATCGCACCGCTGGCGTTGGCTTCACACCGACACGGCTGATGCGAGCGTCCTGTTTGTTTAAGGAGTGTTCACACCACACTGCGGCTGCGTGCGTGGTATCCTGTTGGAACTTACTCCAAACACTTCAGCCCAGTGGTCACCATGAGATACCTGCTTGCCACCGCTCTTTTATTTATCACAACCTCGCCGCTGTTCGCCCAGACAAAGACCTGGGACGGCAAGTTCGAGACGAGCAACATCGAAGTCACCTTCGTCTATTTTGTCCCGTCAGATCGAACGCCGCTGCCTGATTGGCGGGAACGAGTCGACTACTATCGCCGACGGATCGAACAGTTTCACACCCGCGAGTTCCAAGGACAATCGACGCTCACGACAGTCGTTCATCCCGAGCCACTTGTATCCGCAGCGAGCACGGCTGAACTGCGGCGTGGCGATGCCGATGCGATTTTTTTTCGCACGCTGGGCGAGTCGGATCGGCGACTCGACTTCGGCAAGGGCGAGCGGAAAGCATTCCCGATACTTCTCGCTTTGAGCGAGATCAACTGGCGGCCGCTCGACGATTTTTATCGCTTGCATCCCGAGGACAGCGAGCTGGTATTTGAGGGCAACATCGGCCGAGGCGGGCAACACTTCCCAGGTGCCGCGTCTGGCGGAGCGAGGGCGACATATTTGGCCAATCGCGGCGTCGGCTGGGGGTTGGTGAGTGCGGACGGTTGGCGAGTGCCGTATCGCGGCTCGGATTGTGTGATCTACCACGAAGGCTGCGGCCATACGGTGGGCTTGCCGCATCCCGAACCGGGAAACGGATCGGTGATGAGCGGTGCTCAGTATCTGGGTTGGATCTCCGAGTCGTGGTTGGACAAAGACCAGAAGTCGCGGCTCGGTTGGGCACCGCAAGAGTTCACTCCCAACGAGCAAATAGAGCTCTTCTCTCGTTTTCGCGCGCTCCCCGAGCCAGCGGTTCCGCGACCTCGCGAGGAGGTGCGACTCGCACTTGATTGGCCGGGGGACGCCAACGTCAAATCGCTGCGAGTCCGATTGCAAACATCCATCGAAGGCGCTTGGATCGAAATGCCACAGTCTTGGGAAGAAGCCGCGCCGGCATTCGCAGCGCTGGGAACATTCGATCGGGCGGCACCGATCAGTTACCGAGTGGATGCGGAACTCGAAAGCGGTGCGACAGCAGAACTGTGGGGATATTTTCAAGTTCGCAGCGATCCGCGAGTGAATCCTCAGCCGTTGGCGCTCTCACCCGATTTGGCGTTTCCCAGCGATCACGGAACGCAGGCGGACGTGAATTCCGAACTGCCGTCAAACGAAGTCGACTTGTTGGCGTTGGTTGACCCCGAGAAATGCTGGAAGCTCGGCGAGTGGTCGAAAGAAGCAGGCAAGCTACTAAGTCCCAAGCAGTTTGGTGCGCGGATCGAGTTGCCGTATTCTCCTCCCGAGGAATATCGGTTGAAGGTGATCGTCGAGCCGCTGGACGCACCCAACGGTTTGCTGCTTGCTCAACGAACTGGGAACAATCGGTTTGTGGCGTTACTGAATTTCAGTCGCGACGAACGAGGGCAATCAGCTCTCGAAAACATCGACGGACAGAATGTGGGCAACGACTCGACCTTTTTGGGTAAGGTATTTCAACAGGATCGCCTCTCGCAAGTCATCGTCACGGTGACGAAAGAACGAGTGACGATGTCGGTCGATGGTAACTTGATTATCAACTGGTCGGGCGATCAGGCGAGACTCTCATTGTCCGACTATTGGAAGACACCGAATGACAAGGCACTGTTTCTAGGTGCTTACGACTGCCGTTATCGGTTCCATCGAATCACATTGGAGCCGATCAGCGGAGAAGGCGAATCGCTGGACACTCGTGAGTAAGAAACGCGTGCGACTGCTCACCGCACCGGCGTACTCTCAAGTTTCAGTTCTCCAAGGTCCAGCGGTTGACCGATGTCGATATCCTTTAGAGGAGGCACCGAAAAACGATACTCCGAGAGCCGGCCAGGTGCGTCACGGTCGAATCGCACAGTAATCGCGAATTTTCCCGCCGACACGTCATCTATACGGAATGTCCCATCACGATCGACACTGGCGAGGAAGGACGGCTGTTTTCGCTGATCTTCTTGCTGCTTTACCGCAGCGGCCATGATCGCCTTTCCCTCAGCAGTCTGCTGCCATTCTATCCACCACTTTTCAATGCGAGCTTCATCGTTCTGGATGTCCTTGGGAGGTTCGGGCCAATGAGGTTGCGGCAGGTCTACTTCAACCCAGATAGTCGCGAGATTCCACAGCACTTTGCCCACGTGAGTTTCGGGCGGAACCAACTTTCCGATCACAGCTCGACCGTCGCCGCCGACGTTCACTATTGTCGTTTTTCCGGAGACGAATTCGGCGGGAACTCGCTTGGAACTGGTGACTTCCGTGGCACCATCGTCCACCATGAAGACGATGTTGCGACCCACGAACCCGGTGCCAGGAAACACTCGCTCAAACACAAATTGACCGTCCTTGTCGGTCACGACTTCATGTTGCGTAAAGATATGCGGTGCGTTCTCGCCGTAAGATGACACGCCCGATGAGGAGAGCGAAAGCGTCACGTCCGGGCCGGCATCTTTCCCAATGCGGAACGTACCTTCGACCCGCGCCCACTCCGTCAGCGTCACGCTTTGGGGAATGTTGCCGTCAGACGATTTCAAATGAGCGAACCCGTCGGGATGTGTGATCACTAGCTGAAACGGATCGTCGCGTGGCGGCATTCGAAACCATCCGTCGCTGTCCGCCACCATTTGCAATGCGTAGGTTTGGGAGTCGGATATTTCTCCTCGATCTATCCTGATCTGCGATCCCGTGACACCTAAAGCAATCCTCGCGCGGGCAGCTGGTTTTCCAGCAACGGTGAGCAGCTGGACCGCGATGTCTTCCGCTGGCTGCAGCTCGAAATCGATGGCCACTTTGCCTTCGTCACTGCGAATGTCGCGCGACGTCGTTACTTTGTAACCGTCGGCTTCGATCCCGATCATGTGTGTCGGTGCGGCGTCACGTCGAGCGATGCTGTACTCCCCATTCGCCGCCGCATATCCCTCGTCCCTGCTCCACCAATCGTTCGTTCCGCGACCCGGTTCGTTGCGAGTTCCTGGCACGACACGAAACCTTGGCACAGGTTTCTTGGTCTTGGCATCGACAACGCTGCCGGACACAACCAACATCGTCGGTGGCTTGAAGACATACTCCTGTTCGCGAGCGATCAGCGCTTGGTGCTGTAACTGCATGCCATCGGGGCGAGAAATGTCCGCTTTGAATTCGTCGAGTGGAGCTTCGTTCCATTCCCAGATGCCGTTCTCGTCCGTGTACTGACCGACATGTCCGAACTCAAAATAGTTAAAACGCCCTCGCCACCGCTGAAAGAAGATTCTTGCTCGATGAATCCCTTTCCCATTTTCATCCAACACGCGAACACGAACGTGGCCACCGGGCTGCATCTGAAAATTCACGGGCTTCGTGTCCGTATCGACTTGCACCTCCTGCATGTCCGTGGCATAACCCTCCGCGGAGACTACGATTCGAGCCATTCGCGAGTCACATCCCGTCAGTCGATAATGTCCCTGTTCGTCGGAGAGGCCCTGACGGATCTCGTTGATGAACTGCGTCTTCACCAAAGCACCCTCGATCGGCTTGCCTGCTGCGTCGGTCACCGCTCCGGTCACGGTCAGACCTACGTTCAGTTCAATTTGTTGGCGGGGCGATTCGTCAGTCCGCAACTCGAAAGATTCGCGTGCCAGCGATCGGTGAAGCGTCTGGAACTCGGGATGAGTGATCGACACGGAAGCGGCTGGTTGGGAAACGGGAATACTATCGAAACGCCAGGCACCCCCTTCATCGGTTTTAAGAACCGTGCCTACTCCAAGTTGTCGCTTGTCATCAGGACGCTTCTTGAATTCGATATGGGGATGAACTTCAGCCCCCTTTACTGGCTTTCCATCTCCGTCGACGACGATGCCGCCAACCGACCAGCCTGCATCGAGTTCGGCGGTGAATCGACCTGGAATCTCTTCGGGATGATCGCCAGAGCCCCAGCCTGTCCAGTACGGACCAAATTCGGGTTTGGTGATACTCACGAGCAGCTTGGCCTGCGTTAGAGGCAATGACACCGTCAACTTGCCCTCAGCGTCGGTGCGGAAGAAAGATCCATACCGCCCCTCCTTCTCGAATGAGCCGAGACGAATTTGCTCCGCTGCTACAGGTGGTGTAGCCCGAAGCTCGACGCTTGCCTCGGGGATCGGAAGTCCGTTCGGACCTGCGACGAGTAACTGAAATAGTCTTTCTGTGGCATCAGCGTCTGGTGTACTTGGATCAGCAGCGGGCGTCTGTTCCCGTGCGGCTGGTTCCGTACCAGAAATCCATAGTGTTGGACTGAACGCCAGCAGTGCAACAACGATGGCAGACGCAGCGAGCCCTGTCCGGGAAACTCGCAACGGTTCGCCGAGCGGTTCGCCGAACAATCTGGCAACACGACGGCGAAGTTCTGAAGGCGCGCGACCACTGGCGGCCAAGGCCGTGAGGTCCACGGGCCTCGGCGATCCGAGTTCTACGATTCTCAATAGAGCAGTCGCGTAGCGAAGCTCTGGTTCGGGATCTGCTGTTGCTCGACACGTGATGTCGTCGCAGCAGTATTCTCGCAGCGTACTGATGCGGCGGCTGAGATACCACAGCATTGGGTTAAAGAACAAGAAAGTCTCCGCCAACCGTTGCAGCAACTGCACCCACATATCGTGGCGACGAATGTGAGCTAGTTCGTGGACCAGCACCAGTTCAATTTCTTGCGTCGATAATCCCGTGACCGCTGTCGCTGGCAGAAGAATCGTGGGCCGCAGCAGACCGACGACTTGTGGAACGATCGCATTTCGAGTCTCTAGCAACGTTGGCACGACTTTCAACGACCACTGGCGAGCGAGGGTTTGCAGAACTTCTGCCAACGGCCCACTGTTGATTAGCTGAGTTCCTCGGCACAGTCGATTCGATCGAATGATCGAGAGGCTCAGTCGTAGGAGCATTAGTGCCACGCCCGCAAGATATAGGGTAACAACCCACGGAGCAATGCGCGGCCACGATGTCGATAACTCGGCGATTCCTACGTTGGAAAGCAAAGTCGAATCCTGCGGTATTGGATCGTTTGTGGCGAGCGGAAATACTCCAGTCGGCTGGACACGCGTGATAGAACTCTCAGCGACAACGGCAGCCCCATCGTCGGACGCAGCTGCTGGGTTAGCGTGGTGAGCAGTGTGAGCCGCTTCGCTCTGTAATTCTGTCGCAGCCGATACCTTCGGGCCTACGTTCGGGAGCGTTGCAACATCAACTACACACCAAGTCACCGGCAGCGCTGCCAGGGCAAGAAGCAATGACGACATATACAGACCATAGCTGCGTGCCGCCGACGTGTTTCGCGCCAGCCGATCGATCAGTGATGCGATAACGGCCAACGCCGCGACCTGCCAAATTGAGTGCAGCAGCGTCAGGCAAAGGCGTTCGGTGAACACGGGATCGAGCATTTCTAACCAACTCATTGCTGCTGCTCCTTTGCCTTGCGTGCAATTAGCTTGCGGATTTCTGCGAGCTCGTCGGCGTCCACATCAGTTGTCTCCAACAGATTCAACACCATGGCCGAGGTCGAACCGTCAAACAGCCGAGATGCGATGTCGGTCATCATCTGTCCGGTGACGCTCTCCTTGGCGACACGAGGTGAAAACCAAAAGGATTTTCCATCCTTTCGCCGTTGCAGATATCCCTTACGATGCATGATGTTCAGCATCGTAATCACGGAACTATGGGCGAGGACGCGGTCTGCATGTGTTTCAAGGCGTGCTCGCACATCACGGACGAGCAGCGGTGATTCCTCCCACAAGACCTTCAGAATCTCCAACTCCAGTTCCGTTGGATATTCTGATTCAGAGCGAGCCATCTGTATGTTCTCCTGGCACCTGCTATCATCGAATTCGTTAGATGATATTACGGTAATTAGGATCTCAAGTCAAGCTACTCATTTAAATATTTAGATGATCGGCTTGAGCTACGCATGCGTCACCCCTGACGGCAACGCCGTGAAGGATCTGTGCGAGGTGAAACGAGGCTCGAACATCTACGCCGAAGGCGTTAAACAGCACAGCCTGGGGTGGGGGGGGGGGGGCCAGCCAGCG
>CAUJKL010000148.1 GCA_963204995.1 Planctomycetota bacterium
CTTACTATCGAGGAATCCGTAGAGCCCGAAACACCACGCCATCACTCGCAGACTGATCTCCTGTCCACACTTCCAGTGAACTCCGGCCTGCGGCGGATTCTCGGATCGCCAGCTCTCGACGGCTTGCCAGAACATCTCGGCGTAACACTCGTCGCCAGTCCGCCAATAAGCCCGAACCAACGTGAACGCAAATCCGAAACGCGACGGCTCCCACACTATTTTGATATCGCCGTTTTCAAAGTCACCAATCTGACTCCAATGGCGTTTGTCTTTTACTGTCGCGCCCGACACGGGATTGAGATGCCACTCTGGGGGCCAACCGACGTTGTATTGCTGTTGTTCGAAGAATCGAAGTTCGCCGTTTCGAAGTGAGTCCGCCAAATGCAAGGCATCAGCGTCGCTGGTATCCCAGCCGTCACAATGTTGCTGCAGTGATGGTCGGTCGGCGCTCGTAAAGAAGAACCGTGGACAGTGTTCGCTGCGGTACTCCCGATATCCAGCCGGGTCCGCCAACGAGGACTTGAGGAAAGCTGCCAGAGACTGCTGCTCCCAGCGTGTGACGGGAAGCACTCGTCGGGTCAGCCCGCTGCGCCGGCGCAACGCGTAGGCGGCGCGGAAGGAAAGCCACGAGGGACCGAAATGCCGGCACAACTGGAAGGTCTGGTTAAGTTGTGAGAGCACGTCCTTGTCTCCCCCGGCTGCGAGATAATTCCCTCTCTCGGGAAGTGTCGCAGGCACTACTATTATGTTTTGTCACGGCACTCAGCATCGAGTCGCAAGTACCACCGCTTTCCAGGCAACTGAATCACATTCCTACCCCGCGATACGAATGGTGTCGACATCGGCATGCGACGCTTGCGCCACTTCCTGCGCGAAGCCTTCACGCAGGCTTCGGACGGCGAGGATCGACGCCAAGGTTGTTGTTCTGATGTCCTGCCAAGAGATAGGAGCGTCACCTCCGCAGCTCACTGTCTCGATAAACGATTGCAACTCGGCCTGGTGCCCTTTATCCTGCCTTCCCGACCATAACTTTCTCGATCTTCCGTTCGACCACGCGTCCGCGCGGCGGAAATCATCGATGACCGCTACCTTTCCACCTCCGATCACTTCAATTCTTTCTTTGGGAAAGGTCTTGTCGCCGCCGGCTAAGTACGCCACATTCGACACGGAGCCGCAGGCATGTCGCAACGTGATAAAACATTGGTCGTCTGTAATTGGCGGAGCCGTCGGACCACCGATCGATTCGGCGAATACACGCACGACCGGAGACCCCGTCAAGTAGGTCGCTAAATCGATCGCGTGGCACGCCTCGCCGATAATTCGTCCACCACCAATCGAGTCATCTTGCGTCCAGTGATCCGCCGGAATCATTCCCGCGTTAAAGCGAATCGAGACGGTGAGGGGCTCCGCCGTCGTCGCAAAGAACTGTCGCACCGCCCGCGCCGCAGGTGAAAAACGGCGATTGAAACCGACCATTACTATTGCGACACCCGCACCTGTGGATTGTAATTCGTGTTCAATCGCTGCCAACTCATCGAAATGTAGGCACAATGGTTTCTCAACGAAGACATGCTTGCCTGCCCGAAGACCGCGGAGAACTTGTTCCGCGTGTTGATGATGCTGCGTGACCACAAACACTGCATCTGTTTGTTGGTCATCGAATACGGCACTCTCGTCGCTGGTCGCGGTGGCAAAGCCAAGTTTCTTACCGACGTGTACCGCAGACCCACCGCCTGCCGAGCAAATGACTTGAGGACGAACAGCCGAGATCGCACAGAGTTTTGGCAACAGCATCATGCGTGCAAAGTTACCGGCTCCTAAGCAACTGACGCCGATTGCTCCCGGCTTTGCCTCCGCCTTCAAACGGATCGTTGGTAAGAATTGCTGAGTGGCGGCTTCTGGATATTCAAGGAGAATGCCCAGGTACGGCTGATCTCCTTTCTCGATTAAATCGTACGCCTGCGCCGCACATTCAATTGAAAAACGATGAGAAATAAGCGGCGTAACGTCAAGCCTTCCATTAGCCATTAGATCCAAAACCGCCTGCATATTGCGTTGCTCTGTCCAGCGAACGTACGCCGCGGGATAGTCCTGGCCACCTTCCTCGTATTTGGGATCGTAACGCCCCGGTCCGTACGAACACGAAACCACAAACTCGGCTTCCTTGAAATAGAAGGGTCGGCGATCCAACTCCAGTCCGACCACTCCCACCAGTACGACTCGCCCCTTTTGCCGCACCGCGTTTGCGGCTAATTCGATCGGTGCGTTGGATTTGGTCGAAGCCGTGATCAGCACAGCGTCAGCTCCAAGTCCACCCGTAAGCGCCGCAACGTCGGTAGCGCGAATTCCGACTCTGGCGTCCGTCGCACCCAGCCGCATCGCCAACTCACACTTCGCTGAGTCCAAGTCCGTGCCGATCACCGTCGCACCAGCCGCCTTCAGCAGGGCAACGGTAATTTGCCCGACCAATCCCAAGCCGACCACCAGAACCGTTTCGCCAAGTGTCACTTTTGACAGCCGCACTCCTTGCATGGCGATCGCGCCCAGCACGGCGAACGCTGCTTGATCGAATCCAACGGCATTCGGAATTGTCGTACACAAGTTCTTAGGCACACAGACGACGCCTGCGTGCGGACCATTTGACGCAACTCGGTCACCTGGCTTGAATTCTTGGACGCCCTCTCCGCACGCGATCACAATGCCCGCAGAACAATATCCCATTGGCATCGGGTCATCCAACTTTTCACGAACTTGTTGGACCGTGTGCCACAATCCCTCATTGCGCACCTTGTCCAATACTCGCCGCACTTGGTCGGGACGCGCTTTCGCTTTCGCAATCAGACTCTTGCTCGCGAATGCCATCACCATTTTCTCGGTGCCAGCCGAAATTACGCTGGCCTGGTTTGCGATTAGCACTCGCCCCTGCTGGACCGTTGGACAAACGACGTCATTCAACGATAGTCTGCCGTCACGTACATTTTGAATTACTTGATACATCACCCGTGCCTACTACTTTTAGAAAACATAACTGTTTTTGAAATCGTTCTTCGGTTTCAAATCAATCAACCGGTCACTACAGTCGACCATCCTACGGCGATGATTTATCGCTTAATCGCGCGTTCCAAACCGAGACAATTCAACATTTTGGCACCAAAGTTAAACAGGCTCTCTCGGTTCTTATAGTCTTTGTACGACTTATTCGGCGCTTCCAAATAGCTTTGGAGTTCGTCCACCGAAATACCCAGCTTCTTCGCGACGTACTCGGATTCGGCTTTTGCGTCATCGGCCGGAATAGCCGGTGTCGACAGCAATTCGATCGCATCACGGCGCAGCATCTGATTGGTGAGGATCAAGCTTGAGAACTGCACGCGGCGGGGGTCAAACCCAAACTTCGTGGGCAACCAGTATCCTTCGTAGAATTTCGTAAATCGCGACTCAAAATGTTTCTGCGGATAGGGTTGCCAGCCATAGGTGTCGGCCAACAATTGCATCGCCTTCGCCTTAATGTAGGGAAAGTAATTCAATGGCTTAACGACTTGTATTCGGCGGATGTATCGCAAGTAGAACTTGTGGCGAAGGACACCGCTGAAGGGATATGTATCCAATTTGCGCGTACAAAATCGGCGTTGAATATCGCGAATCTGCGCCATGTCGGTGCCATAGTAGAAAAATTCCAATGGATTCCGCACGCATTCGGTCGAGTAGTTTCCGCCATTGAGGATGTAACGAATTTTGTGCTTGTCAGCAAAGTTGTACAGCGTCGCGACAAACGCATGGTCCTGCGGAACGTCGATATTTGAAACGCCAGACTTGAAATACGCGAGCTGAAAGTCCTTCATCTCTTCCCAATTGATCACCTCGGTGTAGAGATCTAGCCCCAGCGAATTGATTAACACCTCGATATTGTTGACACCGATCTGCGAATTCCATCCACCATCAACGTGGAACACTAGGGGTCGCAAGCCGAAGTCCTTCACGGCGACGTGCAATAGATAAGAACTGTCCGCGCCACCGCTCATCCCCATGATACAGTCGAAGTCTCGTTTGCGACCATCGAACTTAATTCGTTCGACGATTCTTTCGAGTGCGGCCTTTCCCCGCTCGTCGGTGTGCCAATTCGGCAACACATGCGTGCGATAACTATGACAGTGGTCGCAGATCCCGTGTTCGTCAAAAGTGATCATCGAATCCGATGTATCCATGACGCAATTGCGGCAAATCTGGTACTCGCGAATGCTACCGTGATCCGTGTTAGGTTGGAGTGGTCGTCGAGTCACCCCGCCAGGACGCACAGGTGTGCGAGTGAATGTTGATGCTTGTGTCAAGGCAATCTCCTGTGAATCATTGAGCAGGCGTACGAATCCATTCGTTTCGAAGTCGCTATCAGTCGATTATCAGGCGGCGATACCAGATGTTTCGGGACGCGAAGACGGCATACCCAACACCGCCCGCTTTTCCTCGTTCGCTGGGTAACTGATCAGCACCGCTCGGTACTTACCTTTGAATACAAATAGGCTGCCCGCTGCGGCACCGACAATTTTGAAACTTGCGATCAACTCCGCGAGGTCATTGAGAGTCCCCGCTCCGCCAAGAACGGTCATCGGAACATCAATCGACTCACGCATTCGATGTGCGAGCGCCAAATCATAACCCTTCGCGGTGCCATCGCGGTCAATCGAATTGATGACGATCTCGCCGGCTCCCTTTAATTGAAATAGCTGAGCAAGTTCAAAAGGATCGCGTTTAGTATTGACTCGACCGTTATGCGTATACACGGTGTAGCGACCGACGATACTACGTTTGACGTCGAGTACGACAACAACGCTTTGTCGACCGACAACGTCCGCGATACCGGTGATCAAATCTGGGTTCTCAATAGCCGCTGAGCTGACCGCAACTTTCTCGACACCCAACCCGATAATCTGCGCAGCCTGATCGACGGAATTCACGCCTCCCCCGTAGCATAACGGCATCCGACACTCGGCTGCCAAGTTCTCGATAAGTTCGTAGTTAGGTCGCCGCTTTTGAGAAGTGGCATCGATGTCGACGACAACCAACTCGTCAACTTCCTTTTCATTGAAGATTCGCACGGCATTTAGTGGGTCGCCAACGTACTTGGGATCCTTGAAACGAACCGTCTTCACCAAGCCTCCATTCTGCACGAGAAGGCAAGGGATAATTCTCGGTCTCAACATCACGAAAGCTCTGCAAAGTTTTTGAATACGTGTATACCGTTCTGGTGGCTCTTTTCCGGGTGAAACTGAAACCCGAAAATGTTGCCGGACACGATGGCCGCAGTGAACTCCCTACCGTAACTCGACGTGGCGAGGATATTACTAGAATTGTCGCATTTGAAGCAATACGAATGTAGGAAGTAGAAGCCCCTGGAGTCATCCACATTGTTCAGAATTGGGGCATTGTGCGTCCGGTGAATACGATTCCAGCCCATGTGAGGAAGATGCGGTCTATGTCGTAGCTCGCTCGTGTCGAGACGCTCAACGGCACCATCAACCCAGCCTAGTCCAGCGCTAGTTCCTTCATCGCTACGTCGCGCCATAATTTGCATACCGACGCAGACGCCCAGTATCGGCACCTTCTCTTGAAGCACGAGGATTTCAATGTGTTCGCGCATCCCCGAGTTGTTGATCAAACGCATCGTCTGATCGAATGCCCCCACTCCTGGTAACACTAGTTTGGTAGCACTCGTTAGTTGGTGATGATTGCTAGCGACTTCGCAGGGGATGTTTAATCGCTTGTAGATGTTCGTGATTGCGTTTACATTCCCCGAACCGTAGCTTACGACTTTGATCATTAGTCACCCCTCTTTTTCTATTAGGCTCACCGTCTACCACAAGGCGAACTTATTGTTG
>CAUJKL010000149.1 GCA_963204995.1 Planctomycetota bacterium
CGATGAACGATGCCTTCGTCGTGTGCGTATTGCAGAGCTTCACAGATCTGAGGAACGATCGCGAGCGCCTCGGCAGGTGTTAGTTCTTTCGTCTGTATCGCTTCACGAAGGTTCACGCCATCGACGTACTCCATCAGCAAGTAATATAAGCCGCCGGAGTTTCCTGAATCATAGACGCCCACGATGTTCGGGTGATTCAGCTTGGCGAGCGCTCGTGCTTCACGCGAGAATCGCTCGGCGAACGACGGATTTTTTCCGACTTCAGGCGGCAGAATCTTCAGCGCCACGAGACGATCCAGCCCGCGCTGACGAGCCTTGTACACCGCACCCATTCCGCCGTGCCCGATGAGGTCCAGGATTTCAAGATGCGGAAAGTGTTGAGCGAGTTGATGCGGCTTCGGAGGTGTGAAGTTACCGGAACTTTCGTGCCGGTCGGCGTGCGAAGTTGTCTGCATGCCGATCCCCAGTAAACATTGCGGACATATGCCGGAAGGAGCGTCGCTGGGGAGGAGACGGCCACACTGAGGACATTGAGCGGTTGGGGTCATGAGTCGATTCTACCGAGATGCGAAATCGTCGTCGCGAAAGACGGCTACACCAACTAGTAACCGCTTTTACCGTCGAGGTTACAGCATAACGCGAAGATTTCTCAAAGCTCAACCGCAGCAAAGAGCTGCCGCAGCTCCGCGTCGACTGTGTCGGGGTCGCTGACGGTGTGTGATATCTCTTCCCGCAAAATCTGGCCACAGCGTTTTCGCATGCGATGGGCCGCCACCTTCACGGCCGTTTCGCTCATACCGAGACGCTCCGCAACTTCTCGGTACGGTGCGGCCGTTCCTTGCCCGAGGTGCCCTTTCAAGGCCTCGAACAAATCGGCCTTGTCGGAACGCGCATACTCGTCACTCAGTCGCGAGACGGTCTGCTCCAACATCGTCATTGCCCAACGGCGTTCGAAGATCCGCTCGGCTGTTAGCTCGTGCCATGGTTCGTGCCGATAGCGAGACTCACCCGCGTCGAAGTCAATCGACAGCACGTCGATGCCGCCGCCTCGTTTCTGCGTTTGCGCTTGCCGCCACTGATTGGCGATAAAGTTATTCAAAGACGCCAGCAAGAACGAACGGAAGCGGCCACGCTCTTGATCCGCCAGCTGAAAGCGGCCCTTCTCTAACAACTCCGCAAAGAAAGACTGCGTCAAGTCTTGAGCTTCAGCGGCTTGATACCCTTTGCAGCGTACATATGCGTAGAGCGGATACCAGTAAGTCTCGCATAGCGAAGCCAACGCATCGTGTGACTCGATGGACGAAGGCTCGTTGATTGCGGCGATCAGGCTCCACCGTGTGGTGGCGAAATCGTGATGCTGGTCCGACCAAGACATGAATCGTTTCCCGCTGGGTTTCGTCCCAGTATAAACGAGTTACGATCTGCTTCGCTGCGGACTAGTCCATGAATTCGACAAGCTCAGCACTGTGACGCGGCATTTGCAGCATCCGCAGGGCACGAGCTTCTAGCTGCCGGACACGTTCGCGAGTGACTTGAAAGACACGAGCTACTTCTTCCAGCGTGTAGTTGTAGCCGTCACCCAGGCCATAACGCATGTTGAGAATCTCGCGATCGCGCCAGCTCAAGTTTTGCATCACTGCACGAAGACGTGTGCCGAGCATTTTCAAACCCGTATTGTCGGCGGCGTCTTGCTCGCTCATGTTCGGCAGCAAGTCACCGAATTCGGTGTCTTCGCCGCGACCGAGTCGCACGTGCAAGCTGGTGGGGAAGCTGCTCATCTGGAGCAAGTGTTGTGTCTCTTCGACCGGAAAGCCTGCTGCCTTGGCCAATTCCTCGACGGTCGGTTCGCGACCCAGGTCGTGAGTGAGCGTCGCTTGCATCTTTCGCACCTTTGTGACTTCCGTCGTCATATGGACCGGGACACGAATCGTGCGGCTGTGATCTGCGACGGCCCGTGTGATGGCTTGACGAATCCACCAGGTGGCATAGGTACAGAACTTGAATCCACGCCGATACTCAAATTTTTCGACGGCTCGCATCAGCCCAGCGTTTCCTTCTTGGATCAGGTCGCTGAACGTCAATCCGCGTTTGCGATATTTCTTGGCAATCGAGACCACCAAGCGCAGGTTGGCTGCGGACAACTTCTTCTTGGCGTCTTGATGCTCCGCGAGAATCTTCTGCATTTGAAGCACTCGGTCATGCAGGCCCGCTGGCGTTTGCTGGACCGAGCGAACAATCCGCTGATATTCAGCGGCCATCGGACGCCACTGCTCAGCCGGCACTTCGTCCTGCTCGCACCGAGCGATCTCGGCTTTCAAGTATTGCAATCGCTCGTCGATCTTGACAACTTCGTCGTACAGGTCCGTCAAGAACTGAAGCCGCAGCCCGAGTTCTTCGACCAAACAGATCGCCCGACGACGACGACGCACCACACGACTATAAGCCGCTTGACGCATTGTCTTGTTCAACGACTTGGAAGTCACGACGGCGAATTCTGCCTGATTCAACTCTAACATCGCGTCGAGAGTTTTCAGGTTGTGCGGCAAACGGCCAAGAATGTGATCTTTCTCCAATCGATCGCTGACCGAAACCTGGACGGTACGATCAAAGGCCAATTCCCCCGTGTGAACTCGATGAAGCAAGCCCACCGTAGCACGCAACACATAATCGCAATCCAGCAGCATGCGGCGAAATCGTGTGCGCGTGGTTTCCACTTGTCGAGCAAGTTCGATTTCCTGCGGGCGTGTCAAGAGTGGAACTCGACCGATCTCCGACAGATAAAGTCGAATCGGATCGTCCACCCAAGATGCGTCTTCATCGGGATCGCGACGTTCGCGACGCTTCCGCGTCTCGTCACCATCGCCATCTTCGGAACGGAAGGCGTCGAGCTCGAAGGCTTCGTCAAACTCAGAAGAAGCCGATTTAAAGGATGATGCGCCGGGGAATGTGATCGGATTGTAAGCTGCGGTACTCATGGTTCTCTACGTTCTAACAAAATGCTTCTATCAAATTCGATTCTTATTGTGAAAGCTGTTCGCGAATCTTCGCTAATAGCTTTTTCGTGTCGTAAGGCTTCGCCAAAAAGTCGACCGCTCCTAGTTCTTTGGCACGAACTTTCTCACCTTTGTCAGCGGATGCCGAAACTATGATAATCGAAAGAGCGTGTTCGCGTTCCGAGATTCGCTCCAACAAAGTCAACCCATCCATGCCGGGCATACGCAAGTCAAGGATCACACAACCTCGCCGATCGGGATGAAACACGTCCCAAAAGGCATCGGCTGACTCATAAGTTTCGACGCGGATTGCTTCTGCGAGCAGCAACAACTCCAACGACTCTCGCATTTCAGGGTCATCATCGATGACAAACACGGTCGGTACACTGAAGGGGTCAACCTCGCTGTCAGGTTGCACTTGATCCGCAGCCTGACGGTTCAATTGACGACGCGGTCGGTGTACCTGAGCAGGACGAGGCGACGTCGCGAGCAGACCGTGTGGCGAAGCCTTCGTCTTATGCATTTTGCGTGCGTCAAACTTCCAGGGCAAGAGTCGAACTAAACGTATCGACTTAATTTGATCCAGATCTGCCAAATTCTCAATTTGGCAAAACACCTGAGAGCCTAGCCGTTGACTAGGTTGCTACCAAGCTAGACACGAAATGTTTGCCTAAGTTCACAGGTAACTAGGGATTCACTCGCGGGGGACGGACGATTTTCGCTAACTCGACGATCGAGTCGACGTGCATTTTGTCCAGTAAATTCCGCCGGTGGAAGTCGACAGTCTTGGTGCTGAGCTTCAAGTGGTTCCCAATTCTCTGAGCAGTCCCTCCATCGAGCAACAATTCCATGATCTCGCGTTCGCGAGGGGTGAGCGATTCGAGAAGTTGTTGCGTCGCCATTTCTGCTCGTTCCGCTCGGCGTCGATCCTCGTCATGTCGCAGCGCCTGTTGAATCCGCTCCAATAGTTGCTGAGGACTGTATGGCTTTTGTATAAAGTCGACCGCACCCGCTCGCATTGCTTCCACGGCCATCGGGACTTCCGCATGACCGGTCACGAGAATCATGGGCAGCTTGATTTGGTGCTCGATCATCCAGCGTTGAAGTTCCAAACCGCTCATCCCCGGCATACGCACATCGCTGACAAGGCAACCTCCGGACTCCGGATCGTAGTTGGCGACAAAATCCTCGGCGGAAACGAACGCCTCGGCGTTGAGCTTCACAGACTCGAGCAACAACGAGACAGACTCCCGGAACTCGGGATCGTCGTCGACAACAAAGACAGTTGATTGGGCAATGGCGACTGGCATCAGGTGGGCGCTTCAGGCGGGTAATGTGGAGTTGGAAGTTAGTCTATCTTGCCATCTTCGACGTCAATTGGCAAATCGACCGTGACTGTCGTGCCTCGATCGGTGTCGTCAGCGATCTCGATTTTGCCGCCGTGCCCTTCCACAATGCCATGTGCAATGCTCAAGCCGAGGCCGGTGCCGCCTTGCTTTTGCCGCGTCGAATAGAAGGGGTCGAACGCTCGTTGCCGTTGCTCGACTGTCATTCCTGGACCATCGTCTTCGACGGAAATCCGGATACCACCCTTCCTCCGAGCGGTTCGCACAACGACGTGAATCGGGCTGTCGGCTGAGCGACTGGCGTTGTCAATGAGATTTGTCAGAACCTGCTCGATCTCTAGTTCGTTGATCCAAACCGGCGGCAAGTCGTCCGCAAGTTGCAGATCGATCGTCGCATTCTCGCGTTCGGCATGGGGCAATGCGGAGAGTCGGGCGTCACGCACCACCGTGTTGATATCTGCGAGCGAACGTTCCGTGGGTTCCTGGCGGGAAAACTTCAAAACGTTTTCGACGATCAAGCGACATCGATGTGCAGAACGCACGACGTTGTCGAGACAGCGCTCCAACAGATGCTTGGCATCGGGATCGTCTTTGAATCGCATCGCCGCTTCGGCCGCATTGAGCACTGCGGCGATCGGATTGTTGATTTCATGTGCGATCCCGGCCGCCATGGTGCCAATCGAAGCGAGTCGTTCGGCTCGGCGAAGCGCCTCTTCGGTCAGTCTCTGTTCCGTAATGTCTTGGCCCACCGATTGAAGCTCGAGCAGTTTCCCCTCCGCGTCGAAGATCCCGCGTTCCGTCCAACGTTGCCACCGAGTTTCACCGTCCGGACCAACTCCCTTGTGTTCGCCGCGAGCAACCGGATTATCGACTGAGATTAAAGCGATCCTGTTCTGTAACGTGCTGTGTCCTTCATCGCTTGACATCCACGGGAAGAACGACGTCCCCAGCAGTTCTTCGGGAGTCTTGCCGAAATAGCGACAGTACGCGTCATTGACGAACGTGTGCGTTCCGTCGGGGAGCCAACGCACGATGAGTTCGGTTTGACCTTCGACGACGTTCCGGTAGCGTTCTTCGCTGGTGCGCAGCTGTGCCGTTCGGCGAGCCACTCGCTCCTCTAACTCGGTGTTGAGTCGTCGGATTTCCAGTTCGGCGCGTTTGCGTTCGACACCATAGCGAATGGAGCGGACGAGCAACGCGTCGCTGATCGCTTCATCCTTGACGAGGTAGTCCTCCGCCCCGCCTCGCAACGCTTCGAGCGCGACGGCTTCGTCGTTCACTCCCGTCAAAACGATGATCGGCAAGTCGGGTGCGTCAGCCGACAGCCGTTCCAGGCCTTCGAGGCCATTACAGTCCGGCATCATCAGATCGAGCAGAATCACGTCGAAGTCATGTTGCGAAAGCATCTGCACCGCATCGCTCAACCGCTCCGCGCGTCGAACGTGAAAGCGCGGAGAGCGTACCGCCTCAAGCAAGTGTGTGACCAGCTTGGCATCCAGCTGGCTGTCCTCGACCAGGAGAACCTGAAACGTATCGCGTTCGCTCACGCTGCCCACTCCAAACTCATTTCACGTCCAACATCCGCTCGAGTGCGATCAGCGACCACTTCGAAGTCTCCTCGTCCACGTTGATCACATTGATCGGATTGCCGGCCGCGAGATTCTCCAGGCTCCAGCACAGGTGAGCCAAATCGATCCGGTACATCGTCGAACACATGCAAATCACCGGCGACAGGAACTGGATCTCCTGTTCCGGATGCTCGGCCTTCAGGCGATTCACAAGATGCAACTCCGTGCCGATCGCCCACTTCGACCCCGCCGGTGCAGCTTCGACTTGCTTGATAATGTAGCCCGTCGAACCAGACAAATCAGCAATGTCGTTTACTTCCCGGGGGCACTCAGGATGCACGAGAATCTTGATGTCTGGCGTCTTCGCACGCAACTGATGCACGTGCTCGGGGCGAAACATCTGGTGAACGCTGCAATGTCCTTGCCAGAGGATGACTTTGCTGTCCTGCAATGCCTGTTCGGTGTTGCCGCCGAAGTCATCATCGTGCGGATTCCAGACGGGCATCTGGTTGCTGGCAATACCCATCTTGAGTGCCGTGTTGCGACCAAGATGTTGGTCTGGGAAGAACAGCACTCGGCTCGTTCGCTTGAACGCCCACTCTAAAACAGCTTTCGCGTTGCTTGACGTGCAAACGATGCCGCCATGCTTACCACAGAACGCTTTTAAGCTGGCAGCAGAGTTGATGTACGTCACGGGCGTGATCTCGTCGGTATCGATTACCTCGCCCAGATCCTCCCAGGCCGCCTCGACTTGTTCGATGGCCGCCATATCAGCCATCGAACAGCCTGCTGCCAAGTCCGGCAGGACAACGGTCACGCGTTCGCCGGCGCGCTCTTCTAGTTTTTCAGGGCGATTCGCCAGAATGTCCGCCGTCTCGGCCATGAAATGCACGCCGCAGAAAGCGATGTAGCGGCAGTCACTGCTCGAGGCCGCCATCTGGCTCAGTTGATAGCTATCACCTCGCAGGTCGCTCAGCGCGATGACTTCATCTTGCTGATAATGATGACCGAGGATGAGCAGCTTCGAGCCCAGCGATTCGCGAACGGCATTTATTCGCCGCGTGAGTTCGTCGTTTTCGAGTGACTTATAAGGAGCCAACTCGAAAGTAGGTGCATGATCGATTGCCGTGGACATAATTTCTGAAACCGTTGAAATAACTCAGTTTTCTACACTTGCCCACATTATAGACAGGTCTTGTGGCACTCGTCAGCCACACAACTCGTCAACGTTTTGAAGAGGTTAGGCAAAGTTTGCGGGCTGCACGGTCGATAACAGAAGGCGACACCGTCAATACTCAGCGTTAGCAGCTAGCACGATCTTTCAACATGGCCGACTTTACACCAGAGATTGCGTCAGAGATCTTGTCCGCCTGTGAGAAAGGTGGCGAGGACGCCGCGGACGCGTTCAGCCGCGCGTTAGGCGGCGAGTTCTCGCTGGCGACTGGTGAAGTTTCGACGATTTCTGGCGATTCGATACCGGACACTTGGAACGGGCCGGGCTTGGTCATCTCATTCCAGGTCGGTGATTCCGGCGCGCTGTTGCTGTTGCCCGAGTCGAGCGAACTACTGCCCGACTGGTACGCCGAGCCCGATGATACAGGGCGGAGCAAGCTGGCGACGCTGGCTCAAGAGTTGGGCTATGTCATCCTGCCGGAAGCCTTCGCACCGGACAACGCATCTGCGGCGCGAGTCAAGGATTTGGCAGCCGCGTTCGCAAGAGCAGAACCGGCGGGGGATATCGGCTATCTACCGCTGACTTTGGCGAATGGCGATAAATCGGGCGTAGCCGCTCTCGTCTGGCCGGTGCATTCTGGAGCGAAGGCGATCAAAGCGTCAGTGACTACAGAAAATCCTGCGTCAACTGCGGCCGCCGTCAAGGAGCAAAGAGAAGTTGCTCCACCTGCGGCACACCAGCCTGCTCCGAAATCCCGGATCCAATACGCCGATATCGATGACGGAATTCGCCAGCTGCCAAACTATGCCAAGAGCTTGTTGAAGGTACGCGTTCCGGTAACCGTTACCTTGGCGTCAGCAAAGTATCCGGTCAGCCAGATCCTGGAACTCGGGCCCGGTTCGATCATTCAATTCAACAAGTCGTGTGAAGACAACTTGACGCTGGAAGTTGGTAACCAGGCGATTGCCGCAGGCGAAGCCGTCAAGGTCGGCGACAAGTTCGGACTGTGGATTACCTCGATGACGTTGCCCGATGAACGCTTCTGGGTCATACACGGACGTCGTACCGGTACGCGAGTTAAGTAACCTCAGAACTCCTGATCCAGGAACGGAAAACTCTGGGATTCAGCGGATTCTCGATGAGGTAGTGGGAAAATAAGGTGATACCAAAATCCAATTCGTGGTCGTGCGGTAATGCAGGAGGCCTGGGCATAGCGGCCCCGACATGAAGACGACCC